>JAGHVI010000016.1 GCA_018064385.1 Candidatus Minthenecus merdequi | reverse complement strand
GCGATTCGCAGTTCGTTGAAACGCTCTTTTTGTGACCCGTCAATAGCTGTTGCTTTGTTGGGGTTGTCGCCCGAAGCTTTAAGTACTCAACTGAAGACTTTTGGCTTTATATTTGAGCAAATGTGCATTCGTGATTTGAAAGCATACTCGTTGAATTATGGAGGGGCATTGTCGTATTATCATGACAGATATGACCTTGAAGCGGATATTGTCCTCCATCTTCAAGATGGTCGTTATGCACTGATTGAATGTAAACTTGGCAGTGCGGAAATTGATGAAGGAGCGGAGCATCTTGTTGAACTGAGACGGCTGATATCAGAACATAACATCAGGGAAAGGCAGATGCCTATCCGGCAGCTAGACTTGCTTATGATTCTTACAGGAGGTACTATGGCTTACACTCGCCAGGATGGTGTCAAGGTTATACCTTTGGCTTCTTTGAGGGATTGAAAAGGCATAATGTGGCATGATGTCATTTAAGAATTCGTGGAGAATCGTGAGCAATAGTCGAGTAATACTGCAGTAATGCTCGAAGAATCCGGCTTCAAAAACTGCCCTCAAAAAAACTTTCCGAAACATTTGTCCAAGTCGGAAATTATATCTACCTTTGCAAAAATTTAGCGAAGGTCGGCTGCACCTGGCATAGTCAAAATGGGATTTGGCTTCTGCCCTTATTTGCACAACCCTTGCAGTGTATGTGCGTCGAAGCTGATACCGACGGATTGCTGGACGAGACAATTAGATAAGTATGAATGAATTGACAACAAACGAAAATGTCCTTAATGACATTCGTAAGATTATAGAAGAAGGAAGACGACAGGCGTATGCTGCGGCTGGACAGATTGCCATTGCTACCTATTGGAACATAGGCAGGAGAATTGTGGAGGAAGAGCAGCAGGGACAGGAGAGAGCAAAGTATGGCGCAAAACTTATTGCTAATCTTGCCCAGCAACTCACGTTGGAGTTTGGCTCAGGATTCAGCTACCGCAGCCTCAACGAATATCGTCGGTTTTATCTAAGTTTCAGGGATATGGAGATTATGCACACGTGCGTGCACAATTTGACTTGGACTCATTTACGTATCATTATGCGTGAAGCAACGCCAGAAGGAAGATTGTGGTATATGAAAGAGGCATCCGAGCAGATGTGGAGTGTGCGTACATTGGACAGAAATGTTTCCACCCAATACTACGGGCGAATGATGGCATCGCAACGTGAATCTTTGGCATTGCCTAAGCCCATTGTTGAAAGCTCCGATGCATTGGAGTATATCAAGAATCCTGTAGTGGCAGAATTTATGGGCTTCAGAAAAGATTCAAAGTTTGATGAATCTGAACTGGAACAGGCTTTGATTGACAATCTCAAGCAGTTTATCATGGAACTTGGTCGTGGCTTTGCCTTTGTGGAGAGACAGAAGCACATTAAGACAGATACTGAGGATTACTATATTGACTTAGTGTTCTATAACTATCGAATGAAACGATTTGTTTTGTTTGAACTGAAGACACACAAACTTACGCATCAAGACGTTGGACAACTCGATATGTATGTGCGCATGTTTGACGACCTCGTAAAGGGAGAAGATGACAATCCAACCTTAGGAGTGTTGCTTTGTACCGAAACAGACAAGACCATAGCCCGATATTCTGTATTGCATGAGAGCGAGCAGTTGTTTGCATCGAAATATATGGCATACATGCCAACCGAGGAGGAACTTCGGCGAGAGATAGAACAGCAAAAGCAGTTCTTTCTTGCTCAGCATTGCAAAGAAGAATCACCCGAGGAGAATTAATCATTACGCCACAACAATTTTGTTCTCTTTCTTCGGGGATGACTCGACCATTACTCAATTATCGTACAAGAATTCGTGGAGAATTGCCGTTCCTTCTTTCAAATCTTTCAGTTGTCAGTGGCGGCTGTACTTGAGTAAAAGGGCTGAATAGAGAAGAGATAAATATATATTTATGGATTGTTCTATTTTCAGATTCATATTCCGGCAATGTGCCAATACCAGAGGCTGTGGCGATGAATGCTGATTGAAGGAAAGAAGAAATAGTTTGTAGTTACAAACTTTGGGTAATGTAGTTACGAATAAATATTTTTCAAGTATGGCTCTAAACATAAGCTCCAAGCTAACCACTATCAAGCTCGGTTCGCACAAGGACGAGGAAATGTACGTGATGAAGGTCAATCATTACAATACTCTGAATGCCGAAAAGGTTATCCAATATGCCAGCGACACATCCAATATTCCGAAAGCAGTATTGCGGGCATCGTGGGAAGCTCTTGGTAGTGCCATCACCGCATGGACTCTCGAAGGCCATATAGTTGAAATCCCTGGCTTGGGCAACATTCGTACCGAGGTGCGCGCAAAAGCGCAATCCAAGGCAGAAGACGTGACAGAATCCGACATTTTTCGTCGCAAACTCCTCCTCACGCCCACCAAGGAAATCAAGGATGCTCTTAATGCAACACCTGTGAATATCACCTGCTATGACCGAGATGGAAATGTGATAGAACGTTAAATTCAAGTGCTCTCATAAAATAATCATTTTTTTCTTGCTGTAAAAGAAAAATTATTTGTAAATTTGCCTCGTGATTTCACGCCGACTTGGGAATGTCCTATTTTCGGAGTGGGATTGTGGGACATATTGGCATTTATTAGTGCTCAGTCTCAACGTTTTGGAACTTTGCAACTTTCAATATTGTTGACATGAAACTTAGTAGCAATAGATGTCCATTGGGTGTGATTTTACGCACGCTACTATGCAAAATTTGATTTTTGTGTTACAATCAATATTCCGAAAACTAATTTTTAAGTTAGCATGCATCTAATTAGAACTCTACGAGAGCCTGATTAAATGGTTTAATAAATTTGGATAAATTGTACTGCGCCTTAATCAAAAGGAAAGTTCTTTTGAATTCTGTTTGTAGCAATTTTTATGTTGGATCGGAAAACCGACATTGAAAATATTCTTTTGCTCAAGTACTGATTGACCATCAGCAACTTGAATGTGGGCATTGAAATACTCCTATCAGACTTGTGCCTGAGAACCTTCGCGGCATCGATTGCGGAGAGAGATGCATTGAAAGCGAAGTCAAGTTTGTCCTTGCTTCTTGCTTGACAGTCGCAAAGACCAGTAAACCCATTGAGTCGCTGAAACAAAATTCCAATTGGAATCTTGTTCTGTAATAGACAATCACATCTTCTCTTGGCATCTCAGTATCTGTCGAGAAGAAGACTTTTGTCTTTCCGGCAGTCATCTGCCAGATTGCAATCATAAGGTTTCTGTTCAGGACAGGATAATGACAGATGAATGTGAGAAATTTGCTTTCTGTTCCTTCAACAAAAACTCATCGACCTTATTTGAGTCTTGTTCTTTTTATCAACGAAACCCTCAAATTGGCGAGGTCTGTCTTTGCGTTTCTCTTTTTGTCCAGTGTAGAGATACTGGATTCTGCTGTCATCCCTCAGATGGATAACGAGATGAAAAATAAGTTCTCCAGACATCTGCATAGCCTTCAGTGCAAATGAATCGTGCAGTTCTATGTTGAGAGCAGCAATGCCAAGTATCTCAAGTCCCCATTTTGCACTGCTGGCACGCCCAGACCAAAACTTGCCCGCCTTGCTGATATAACTCGGGTCTATGGCGATTGCCAGTCTGTCTGTCGGTTTTACACTTGCATAAGCAGCGAGAAATTGGCGTAAAACCAATCAATCTCAGTGCAAATGCCTCTCTATAAGTCTTTTTCCGTATGCTTTCCATACTTTGCCTTCTGTGAGAAGTTGATTTTCCTTGGAAGTACAAAATATAGGAGTAAAATCTCTAATATTAAGTATTTTAGACGCCTCTAAACGTTTTACTGGCATTTTCCTTCTTGCCAAAGAAAGTTGCATAGAAAGGACATCGAGGCAAATATCCTCAAATTGGTCAAGTGCTGCTGATAAGTTCATTTAACTTTATTGATTAGCTCTCAAAGTTACTTAATTTCAGCGGCTTGATTAAATTTCTGAGGCAAAATAAATGATTGATTTCAGATGGTTATGTCTGGTTTCACTAGACTATTGTATTATGAAACGATTTGTTTGTTTTTATTTGTTTCTTGCAGTTGTGGTTTTTGCTGCATGTAATTGCGATGCAGAAGACGAGGGTGACTCGTCAGAAGGGGGCATGTATATGGATGACGAAATATTCCGTAAGGGGGAGATCTGCGTTTCAGAAGATGGGCGTGTCACAATAATGTCCGACATGTATAGGGCGAGTGGGACATCTCCTGACTATTGGGCTCTATGGACAATCATTGATGATAAGGGCGAGAAGCACGAACTCAAGTTTGAGTATTCGTCTTGCATAGTCGAAGTTCATTCCTTGCGGAAGAATGATGGCTCTTCCTATTACATTGTGACTTGTTTTGGAAAGTCTTGCAGTTGGGATAACTATATGTGGTTAGAGGCATACAGGATTGTTGGTGATACGATTGATGAGGTGAATGTGATTGATGGCAGTGAACCGAGTGATTCTAACGAGTTCAAGGTGGAATACGGGTCTATAGAAATGTCTGATGTATTGGCTGGTTATAACGTGCTGTTCGATTATGATACCATAATGCAGAACCTGTATGTTCCTTTGACAGACGATAATCACGCTCTTCTTGACCGTTATCACGTTTGGCATTTCAATGGAGACTATTTCGAGTTTCTTGGCGAGAAGCCTAACAGAAATCTCAATCAGGAACTTGGCGAATATGCAAGTTTGGTATGTTGTCGGGCCACGAAGGATTACTTTGTGCGAGTTGATTTGCTCGACAATCACAAATTACGCTATGCTTCATGGAAAAAGCCTAAAACGTTGGCAGACAAGCCTGATGTTGTTGTAAATGGTGGCGTATGTGTCGAGAATCCTCCATCTCCTGATGAAATAGGACCATACTGTGATTACCATTTCAAGGTTGGACCATACGAGTATGTCGTTGATTATCGAGAAAATGTTTTAGTCAGGGAAAATCAATATGTACATCAAGACTTCCTGTTGGTGAAGCGAGACGGAAATGTAATACTGAAACAGGAGTTGGAATAATGGATATTGTCGTTGGATTTGTTGCTAATGGTGTAATAAAGTATTTATTAGTACTTTGGTATTCTTAGAATAATTTCTATGTCGCTGTTATACAAGGTGTTACTTTGAGTTGTCAATTGCTCGCTCATTCAGTACGCAAGGGCGGAAAGGCAAGCTTTTTGAGTTCTCGGACAGGCTGGGGGGGGGTAATGATTGGAGGTTAGTGATTGGAGGTTAGTGATTTGGAGGGTTGGAGCTTTGGGCAAAATAGGCAGGTTGTCTGCCATCGAAAGCTAGACGGTCAGAGAAGAGATTCAGACGGATGAAAAGAGTCAGGATTTCAGTGGAGAGTTGTGGGCGGTTTTTTGTGGTGAGTGTGAGATGCGGGCGGTTTGTTGTGAGGGATTTGAGGGCGTGGGTATAGGTTGCAAGGATGAAGTAACGCACTGAGGTGTAGGGGCGTAGGTGTTGCGGGTCATTGTGCTTGTTATAATTTTCGGGGTGACGAGCGAAGTCAGGATTACGGCTGATGGCAAGGCGGTTATGCTCGTTCATTCTTTGTTCCCATTCTTTGCGTTTGAAAGGGAGTTTAAGGTCGAG
>JAGHVI010000083.1 GCA_018064385.1 Candidatus Minthenecus merdequi | reverse complement strand
AGCTTCTTAACTATAATTTTTAACCTTAAATCATTTTACAACTATGGCAATCGCAAAAACAATCTCACTCATCAAGAGCCTCTCAGGCAAACTCAGCAAATCCGAAGACCAAGTCTTCTACGACAGGTACGGCAAGAACTTCGTTTGGTCAACCCGTGGCGTACACTCGTTCAACACCAATCAGCTCGCTAATCAGTCCGTCCTCGCACAAGCTGCCGCTCAGGTCAAAACCATCATGGCTGACAGCACTCAGCTCGCTACCTACGAGACTGCTTTCAAGGCGCAATCCAAGTATCCAACCCTCCGCGGTTTCATCATGTCTAACGTCATCGCTCAGATGCGCTCTGCCCAAGAAGACTAACCCCTAATCAGCACACCTCCCAAAGACTAAAACGTCAACGATGGCTACACGCAGGGGCTTAACCCAAGCCCCTGCCTTTCTAAATCCAACTTACAAAATCACACTCCAGAAACACCAAAAAGTTTATTTATTACTTTTCTTTATTTTTCTTTCTTATCGGTGAATTAATAGAACAACCCTAAATAGTGATTTTTGCAAGAATTATTGAGACGTTGTCTTGTCCACCTGCTGCACATGCCATTGCAAGAAGATCAGAAGAACTCTTGCCTTGCGAAAGTGCTGTCTCGATATCGTCATCGGTGACCATATCGCTGAGTCCGTCCGAGCAAACCAGCAGGGTGTCTCCATCAATGAGTTTATGAGTAATCTCTTCGATGTTGAGATGTCCCTGAGCACCTCCTCCAATGCAATTCAGCAGAAGTTTGCTCGCAAAGGGGTTTCCTGTTATGCCGCGCTCTGTTTCGTCAACTGTCAATTGTCGTAGCATATTGCCACGAAAACGATAGGTACGGCTGTCCCCTGCATTTATCAGCCATACTTTTTCGTTGAGTATCACCACTCCTGTCAATGTACAACCCATAGGTCGAGTTTGTCCTTGTTCTCTTGCTATATTGTTCAGTCTGTCGGATGTGCGGTGAACCTCTTCGCGAATCAGATCCTCGAAATTGTCGGCAGTAAATTCGTGTGAACTCAACAAGTCTGTAACGTTGGAAAGTGTTATCTGACTTGCTTCTTCGCCATTATCATGTCCTCCCATACCATCTGAGAGAAGCAGGCTGAAGCAGCCGTCCGATGGAATATCTACGGTCATTGATGTGGAGTCGTCACGGAAAAAAACTCCCCCGATGGAGATGCCATCTTCGTTGTTCCGGCGAACAACACCTATATTGCATAAGGCATCAATGGTCAGTTTCATTGTTATTGATTTTGTGATAATGCTATGGCAGAATCTTTATTCGATGATGAAATCGTAAGTCGCAATGCGTACACAGTCACCACGATGAATGACTGTTGTAACATTTGGAATAAGACGCTGTCCATTGATAAATGTTCCGTTAGTCGAACCTACATCTGTTATTGCCCAATCGCTGCCTATACGGGATATACGACCATGATTGCCCGATACATATTGAAATGAGGCCAGTTGTTGCCACATTCCACCCGTTCGTCCAAATGATCCTTCCATCAGGTTGAGAACTAATCCGTTACCCACAAGACGGGATATATCAGAAGCAACGGCTGTACCTTGTGGAAAAGTCGCAACAGGCGGCACAACAGGGGATTTGGTGGGCTGCAAAGTTGGCTGTGGCTTTGGTTGTTGCGTCGTCTGCTCTGCTCCATGATATCTCGCTGATGGTATAAGGTCATTGCCGCACACAGGACATTGAGTGCCTCGTTTCGGCTTTTTGCATTCCGGACACCAGTGCAGTTCCTTGCCACACTGGTCGCAATAGTAACTGTCTTCAGGAATATGGCTTCTGCATTCAGGACATTGTATCATAGTATATCCTCCATAATTATCTGTTTACGTTCTTCGACTGAGTGTTGTTCGCCATCTTCGGCAAGACGCATTGCCAAATTCTGTTTGACCTCGTCAAAGAGGTTTCGTGCGTCACGACCATTACCGAATGTGCGTCCACGGTTGTTGTACATTAAAGTCAGTTTACCTCGTACTGCATTCTCTGCCATTGGGTCGAGAGAGTAGCCTCCCTTGCGCAAATGAATCATAAATATATCATAAAGTTCCTCTGGCTTGTAGTCCTCGAACGTTATGCGGTTCTGCTTAGGAAAACGCGATTCAAAACCACTGTTTTCCGACAAAAACGCTTCCATCTCGGTCGTATAACCTGCAGCAATGCAGACAAACTTGCCACGGTCGTTTTCCAACCGTGCCACAAGAACTTCAAGAGCATTACGTCCAAATTGGTCGCTTGCCAGTTGGTAAGCCTCGTCTATGAAGAGTATTCCACCCATCGCAGTGTCAATCACATGTGATGTTATTGCTTCGGTGTCGCCAACAAAACGTCCAACAAGGTCAGATTTGCCGACTTCGACAACATTAGGCGAAGGCAAGGCTCCCATTGAATAGAGAATTTTGCCCATCAGTCGGGCAACTGTTGTTTTGCCTGTCCCCGGATTGCCAAGGAACAGATAGTGACCAAGAGGTATTTCAGGACGGCGGTTCTCTGCCTTGGCAAATTCAATTTCGTTGTTTATGGTGTTTGCCAAACGAGCCAGCGAGGTTTTGACACCTTCAAGACCAATGAGGCGGTTGAGCTCGGCAAGACATTCGTCAATTGAGACTTTCGCCGGTTCAACATACGGAATATCATCCAAGAATGCAGTGTGCAGAAACTCAGACGTCCACTGGTCGTATGGCACAGAGGCAACGCGGTTGTTGATGTTGGTTTTTGTCTCGGCAACCTTCTTCATCGCTTCGCCTGCATTACCGAATCTGTCACTCTTCATCGCTACCATATTACGGAACATATTGAGGACTTTTGTGCGTACATTGTCGTCAGCCAGTGTGAAGTTGTATTTCTTGGCTTTTGCTGCGTTTTCGTAAATCTGAAGCAATTCGTCCGCTGTGTAATCTTCGATGTTGATGGTATGCGAAAAACGACGTTTCAGACCTGGGTTAGAGTTCAGGAATGTATCCATCTCTTTAGGGTAACCGGCACAGATAACTACAAATTTGCCAGCTTCGTTTTCCATTCGGGTCATCAGTGTCTGAACGGCTTTTTTGCCTTCAGAACTTGTGCTTTGACCTGCAGCGTCCATCGGTTCCAGGTCGTAGGCTTCGTCCAGGAAAAGCACTCCGCCCATTGCCTCGTTGATGGCTGCATCCATATTTTTGGCAGACTCGTTCTGGTACTGGCTGATGATGTCCTTTGGAACTTTTTCAACAACAAGGTCGGTGGCAGTGACTTCAAGAGCTTTGAAAATTTTGCCAAATGTCCGTGCAACAGTGCTTTTGCCTGTACCTGGATTCCCCGTGAGCAGAAAATTGAATTTGGTGAGACCTGCCGTCCCTTCGCCCATCTCGATGAGACGCTTTTGAACAGCAATCTCCTGGGCAATACGACGAACAGTCTCCTTGACGGAGTGCATTCCAACAAATGAATCCAACTCTTTCATCACTTCGTCAACTGAAATTTCTTTGGTGTCGCTTTCTCCTACAATATCAGCGTATGTCAATATGTCGTCCTCTGCATTCCGTTGACGATGACGTTTGACACTAAGGTCAAAAAGATTACGCACTTCGCGAGCGTTTCCGAAAGTTTCGCTGCGTTTCAGGTACATTTTGTCAAAGACCTTCGGCAGCATCTCTTCGGCTTTTCCGTCAAGACTGAACTCTGTGTTCTCGCCATTGCTTTTCAGCATATTACGGAATAATTGTTCGAGTTCTTTGGCTGTATAATCAGGGAAATCTATCGTGACATTGCAGCGCGAAGGAATACCTGGATTCATACGTACAAACTCAGCCATCTCTTTTGTGTAACCAGCCATGATGCATACAAAATCGCCCTTCCTGTTTTCCAGAATGTTGAGAAGTGTGTTGACTGCATCCATTCCGTATGTCGTGCCGTTGTTCAGTGCGTATGCTTCGTCAATGAAAAGAACGCCTCCCATCGCCTTGCTGACATAATTCTTTACATTCTCCTCGGTATCACCGATATGACTGCCTATAAAGTCTTTACCCGATATTTCGACGAACTGTCCTGTAGGCAAGGCTCCTATGGCATTGAGTACCTCGCCGAATTTGCGGGCAAAGGTTGTTTTGCCAGTACCCGGATTCCCAGTGAAGATATAGTGGTCTTTGAGTAGTTTATCCCTGATTCCACGTTCTTTCCGCTCTTTGATGGTACGGATAATTGTCCTGATTTCATCTTTGACACTTTGCAATCCAACGTATTTGTCAAGGTCCGACAGAATTTCTTCTTCTCCTTTTGCTACGAAGCACTCCCGGTCGTCTATATCTTCTGGTTTTATGGTCTTTCCGTTACGCAGGGCTGCTTTGACCGAAACTATCTCGGCTACTTTTTCAGATAAATGACCATTGATGTGTCCAATGTCAGTCTGACGAATGTACCACGCAAAATGACTCTGCAGTTTGGCTTCTGCCTCGGGTGTTGTGTCAACAAGGAATCTGTTTTTCAACAACGATACCGCAAGATGTGTTAAGTCATTGATTTTTAGCGCACTCAAGCGAAAATCAAATTCAAATAGCCGATGAACATCTTTGTTGCTCTCAAAAAAACCGTTAACGTCGTTCAGTATTCCGCACAGTATCACCACAGGAGCTCCTTCGGTGTTCCGCATGCGTGTGAATAGCTTGTCTAATTGGTTGACTTCTTGCGATTTTGAGTTTGGCAGCAATTTCTGGGCATTGGTTATTATGAGTATGCCGTCTTTTAGATTCGCAATGTTGTTGTCAAAATCTTTGGTGAAATCTGCCCAGTCGGCTGCATCAACTTTTTTCGGCGCATTCCTGACTGCTCCACTCTCAACCATTTTTGTGGCTATGAAGAGTGCCATATACTCCTTCCCTGTGCCGGAATCACCAAGAATCAGGCAGTCAAGACCCATTTTTACTCCAGATTGTGCAAAGGTCTTTGCTACCTTCAGTTTCTTCTCTAAATCTTCAAGCACAGGCAGTATGCTCTCCTTGCCAATGAGATCTGACGATGGTTTCTCCATAGGGATAGCATCACCGCAAAACCGACAATATTTGGCTTCCGGACGATTGTCCTTGCCGCATTTCTTACATATCATAAACAGTTGTATGGTTATTTTTTAGGTGCTTTTTTATCAACCTTTTCTTTGATTTTTTCGACTATATTTTCTTCCGAAGCTTGCTTGTTAATCATTTCTATGGTCGGTTTATCTGCTTTTCCGTTTATCTCTAATCCGTTATCTTTCTGGTATTTTCTAACAGCCAAGGCTGTGTCTTTGCCATAAACACCATCCGGTTTACTGTCCGTGTGCCCTTTTTCGTAGAGGAATTGTTGCATATATCTGACTTCAATGCCTTTGTCTCCTCGGTTCAGTGTCTCGCTTTCGATGAGAACTACGTTCGTTTCATCCTCTGAACCAATGTTCAATCGTTCTATGATAGGGGCAGAATATTTCTCGAATCGCTCACTCTTTGGAATAAAAATACTGAATATCATAAGAAACCAAATGACACCGATAAACAGAAACATTATTTTGCGGTCGTGCTTTAACTCGTTTTTCCAATCGTCAATATTGTCTTCGTCAAACGCAACACTGAGCGATGAATCAAACTCATCTTCGTCCGAGAATGCATAGTAAAGAGGCTCCAACACATTCTCCTCAAATCCAGGACGCGTGAATTTCCGTGCATTGGCAGCATATTCACTTTTGTGGAAAATTGTCTTTATTGAGAAGAACACGAGAGCCGCCAACACTACAGCAGTATATATATAAAGAATATATTGCCCAAGGAAATATGCCGCAAATCCTAAAATCAATGCCCCGACCAGTCCAACGATGATTGGCATTATACAGCCGTCCACATCAAACACAAAAAATGCGACTAAAGCAATGATGATGCCGATAATCCAGAAGTAATTTCTTATGTTGAGTGACGAAGTGTCAATTGTAGGGTGTTCGATTATTGAGAAAATCAACATAGACAGCAACAGCAATGCCGGTACAATTGCAAGTACGATGTTCAATACAGTTATTACTGTCGAGCGTACGTTGAGTACTCTGAGTGTCAGTTTCCCTTTCGATATAAAGTTTGACGCTATGCTTACTGCTTCGTCAAAACGAGTCACAGGCTCCATCTTTGAATCGACTCTTCGCAGCTCTTCAACATAGTCCTGAAGTCTGCTTTCGTAGGCAAATTGTTCACTGAAATCAGCCTGAGGGTCTTCTTGGTGCATCACGGCAAGCCAACCGCACAAACCGCAATCATTATACTCTTTCTGCATCTGTTTGCGTGACAATGAATGAAAATCCTCTATACTATCGCATCTGACGTTGGTTTTTGTGTTTTCATATACTGGGTCAACACCGAATCCCTTGATAATCTTCATCCACGATGACTGAACGAAGAAGTTCTCGTCCTTCGGCCCTGCCTTTTCCTGGTAATCTTCGTTAGTGTCGTCCAAACAGTTTGTGAAGAAATCTTCCTGATTGCTGAAACGTGTGCCTTTTGTTTTGAAGAAGTCTGTCACATAACTGTAATTTTCCGGATCTATGATGTTACAGATGATTGACGATACAACATTTGAAGGTATTTTGTATGTCAGAGGTTCACATTCTTCGCCTCTCAATATCTCGCTCAACAATTCAGAGTCCTCCTCACAATGGTTGAAATAGAGGTTGTACAGCCAATTGAATAAACGTCCCAACCCTTCTTGTGTCATTGCGTAATCAGGGTCTTCAGGGTCGTTTATCATCATTATGTCTGACAATGGATCAATGGTCTGTATCCTGAGTGTTGCCGTTTCGTTGACATTATCATTTTCCGGCAATCTGTCTGCCAGGTCAATACTTCGAACTCTTACCCATTCGTAGAATCTTGGACTGGCTATTGCTTCGTAAGTGTCGTTATCGGCAAAGTTGTCGTTGAAAAAATTGCTTACATCTTTCAGTGTCTGTGCCTCTTTTGTTACATCCTCAATGTCATATTTCGTCACACCCGACAAATGGAAAGTCATTCCTGGGTCAAGAAAATATATCGCTGCATAAAGACCTGATTCCTGATCCGTAGGGTAACGTTTCTCCACAATCTCCTGCATCTCGGTCGAAATTTCAGGATATATTTTCAGCCATTTTTCAATATCACCACGATACAGGTATTTCTTTGCCAAACCTCTGTCTTCCATCATAAATGCTGCAAGCTGCTCTGGCGTATTGGCTATCTGGTGTTTCTGTGCGTTGTAGATTATGTTGAGGTCTTCGTTGATTTGGTCTTCTTCTACTGGAACTTCTTCGCCATTCAGCGTTTTTTCTATTTCCTCTAAATCCCAACGCTTGGCTGGATTCTTAAGCAGCAGTCCACGGCATATTCTATTCAGAGGATCAGGTATGTCATTCGGCACTTCTATTCTGCCGTTTTTCTTGTCTATTGCTAATTTAGCCTCCTGTGCATCGAATGCCTTTTCGCCAATCCACAACGAAAGTATCGTCATTCCAAGCGAATAGAAATCAACCTTCGGCGTTACCTCAAACTTATATTTATTGTCCTCTATAATGGCTTTTACACTATCATAAAGTTCCGGTGCAGCGTATATTGGTGTACGAGATTGTTCAGTAACACATTTCCTGTCTTTACCCAATACGTCGGCAATTCCGAAATCACAGAGTGTGAATTGAAGTTTGTCCTTATCCTTAACAAGAATGTTAGCAGGTTTCATATCTTTGTGAATGACTCCTGCTTTGTGCATCGCATCAAGCACCATTGCCATCTTGACAGTTATGGCAAGAATCATTTGCGCATTGCCCTTCAGCGACATACCAGCCACAGAGCCATTTTTCATAAACTCCATAAGTTCATAGTTGTCGCCATAAGAGATGATATCTGCAATCAAATCTTTCCCATTAAGTTTTGTAAGGGCTGGAAGTACTTTTGTATTAGGATGGTATCTTTCGTGGTACAATTTGAGGGCATATTTTTTGCCTTTCTTGTTTTTGTCTGTCACAATGTATAAGTCGCCCTCAGTACCTCTGCCAATGAGTTTTTCAACTTTGAGCATATATCCGCCCAATGAAATCTCTTGACCAGTTTTGTCTTCTGTATCGTTATTGTTTATTCTTGGCTGTCGGTTGTTTGGGGCAACTGCCGTACCTTGAGGGGCAACTGCCGTACCTTGAGGAGCAACTGCTGTACCTTGAGGGGCAACTGCCGTACCCTGAGGAGCAACTGCCGTACCTTGAGGAGCAATTGATGTTTTCTGTGATTCCATTTCGTTATCGTTATCGTTATCGTCTTCGTTATCTATAAGTTTTTTTCCCTTCTCTATAAGTCACGTTTCTTACTGCACCTTCTGTATCGGCTGACACAATTCCATACTCAGTACACTCAACCCATTTCCCGCCAAACTCTTCGTATGCGCATTCCGAAGGATCATCATGCAAAACTTTGCATTTATTGCATTCCCATGCCATTGGGTTGTTCCCGTTCGGTATGCCGTACCAGACCTCTTCAATGAGTTCTGTGACTGCAACTTTTCTTGCGGTACAATAGTTTCGCTGCTCCTGTGGTGTCATTCCTGCTGGTGGCAACATCTCTTCCATAGCTTTCGCAGCAGCTGCTACAGCCGCTTGATATTCAGCCATAATATCTGCGCGTGTGCGCTTGCTGCTCTTTGCTGAGACTTTTGGCTTTTCTGATGGCTTGAATCCCACTTTTGCCATCATCTCCATCAATTTACGGTCTGCCTCTTTCAACTCTTCTTCCTCTTCAGGTGGCATATTTTCGTCTCCCTGAAGACCCTGCAATTCTTCATGCAGTTGTATCATCTGCGATAGCAATTTTGCAGCCTCTTGTACCTTTGTGTCCTGCTTTGCTCTTTCAACAGATTTTCGTGCAGCAAGTGTCACTGGCTGTCCACAATGATTACAAAATGCTCTAAGACTCAGTTGATGACAATGTGGACAAACAACTCCTCCAATAGGCACTCCGCACTCTGGACAGTCAATGTCGTCTGAACGTAATGCCGCACCGCAGAATGTGCAGTAATCCACTAATTTCGCACCGCATGCAGGACAAAATTCCATCCCTTCTTCTACATGTGCACCACATTTAGGGCATTTCCCTTTTGAATCATCATTGTTGTCATTTGTTCTTACAGCAGTTTTTGTTTGCGTACGTTCGCGCTCTCTTATGTTTTCATCCATAACCTAAAAGGGGTTCTATTAATTATGTTTGTGTGTTATATCAAAGGATGGTTTATAATTGAAGAAGGTCGGCTGCACTCGGCATATCTAAACAAGTTTATTTCTGCTCTTGTTTGCACGACCTTTGGACGCTTTTGAATTTATTTTTGCATCTTGCTGCTTGTCAGTCGGTCACAATGCCCGCATTGCTTCCTTCCTCCGCACAGCAATCTGCTAAAAATAAACTTCAAAATCGTCTCAACCTAATTTATAGAACCACCCT
>JAGHVI010000207.1 GCA_018064385.1 Candidatus Minthenecus merdequi | reverse complement strand
ATTCATTTACGAAACAATCGCCTGCCTTTATTATGAAATTACAACAACTGAAGTTGAAAACTGGTTCAAAATTAGGGGGTGTACTTGGAAGAATGCTTACAAAAAAGCTCTGCCTGCGCATTATTGTGCAAGCAGAGCCACTTTTCCTAATTATTACCTAAAACCTATTTGTCAATGCTTCCCAGCATCGTTGGTCTTTTTTTGAAAACCGGTGCAAAGGTACGACATTGTTCTGACATTTACAAGTCCTTGTTTCTGAATAACTATATTTTACTGCTGAGTGGTAGTATTTTACTACTATATATCAGTTGTCGCCAAGCCAGTTTAAGAACTCCTTGACCTTGTTGCGCGACACAAAAATGTCACCATTAAAGTTAGGATTGGTGTGTAGTCTCAGACGTCCGTTGAAAAACTTGTTAACCTTGTCAATAGCATTGATTGATAAAGTGCAGTTGCGAGCTGCGCGGAAAAAGAAAATTGGGTCAAGTCTTCCCTCAAGGTCGTCTAAAGACGAATTGATGATGTAGCGTTTGTTTTCGTATGTACACACGTAAGTATAGTGGTCTTCAGAGTAGAAATATGCAACCTGGTTGATTGGCAGGGTGGTATATGTATCTCCAGCCTTAATTGAAAGGCGTTTAATGTAGTCAATACCAGAAGATTTGTTCATCAGAGATTGAGCAACATTGCTGATTGCAGATTTTTGAACCTCTTCCGAGAAAGAGGATATACGTTTTATAGCATTGTGAAGTTCCTCTTTCTCAATAGGTTTTAGCAGGTATGCCACACCGTTTGATTTGAATGCCTGTAGAGCATATTGGTCGTAGGCAGTAGTGAATATCACAGGTGCTGAGATTTTGACTTTGTCGAATAACTCAAAGCAGATTCCGTCCTGCAGATGGATGTCCATAAAAATCAGGTTGGGTTGAGGATTGTTGTTGAACCACTCTTCGCACTTGCTGACGGATGGTAATATACCAACAACTTCGGCTGAATTGTCAACGCATTTTATCAGTCGTTGTGTCTCTAATGCGGCAAGTTGCTCATCTTCGATAATCAGATATTTCATAAAGTTTTATCGTTTTGAGTTAAATATAGGAACTCGTTTATTTCGTCAGCAGTAAGCAAAGGTACTTTGACGGTGAATTTTTTAGGGTTTTGTTCTATGATTACTTGTTTGTGTGCCACGATGTTGTATTTATCTACAAGTCCGCGAAGTCCCATACCGGTGGAATCAGCAGGGTGGGAGCGTGGTACTATGTTGTTTGATACGACAATATGATTGTCTTCAATCGAAATGTCAATGGTCAGCGGATTTTCTTTTGATACAATGTTGTGCTTGCAAGCATTTTCAATCAACAATTGGACAGCTGTTGGCATAATGTGCCTGGTGTTAGCATTTCCGTTATTGACACTTGGAAACTGAACCATCAGCCCCTGGTTGTATCGTATCATAAGTATGTTAGCGTATTTCTGACAAAACTCAAGTTCTTCCTTGACTGTTGATATATTTTCTTCGTCGTGAGCAAGCAGATAGCGGTAGATTGCAGATAATTCGTGGGTATATTTTACAGCGCGTTTTGTGTCAATGTTAATCAGCGAGATTAAGATATTTAGAGAGTTGAACAGAAAATGAGGGTTTACCTGCGCTTTAAGTTGTTGATATCGCATTTGTGTCAATCTGAGTTGAGTCTGTTCCAATTGCAGTTCCTGTTCTTTGACCAAATCGACCTGGTCATCATATTTTGCAACAAACAACATCAGCACACCGATGATAGACACAGGCGGCAGAGTGATAATGTAGTATTGACGTCTGAAGAGTTCAGTCAATCCGTCATTATCGTTAGGGTCAAAAAAATAGAATCCTATAGTAGTGAAAGTAATAGCCATAATAATGCTTATCAGCATTTCGATAACCGATGACAAGTGAGAGTGTTTTTGGCTCCAGGAGTGACGGTTGCAGAACTTAGCCATCCATTTGACGAACAATCCGCCGAGAATAATGAATGGCGCACCAGCAGTAGTGCAATAGACCATAAAACTCAGCGATATTTTTTGTTCGTAGAAAATGTTGTTCAACGCAATAATCATAATATAACCAACTGCAAGTCCTATGACGGACAGCGCAGTCATTGTGCGGTGAACTTTTGGGTTTATTTTCATTCTTTATATTTATTGATTTTCGAGCAATTCGTCAGGCAAGTATTGCTGTTCAACCCAGTGGTTAGGATAATCGTGTGGATATTTGTATTCAGCACCATAGTTCAACTCCTTCATCAGAGATGTAGGTGCATTGCGCAAATGTAATGGAACAGGCAAATTTCCAGTTTTGCGCACCACATCAATCATTCCATCTATAGCTTTGTAGGCAGTATTATCTTTCTTGCTATTAGCAAGATAGATTGTTGCCATAGCCAAAGGAATGCGACCTTCCGGGAGTCCAACCTTGTTCACAGTGTCAAAGCAAGCGTTAGCCATTAACAGAGCGTTAGGATTAGCTAATCCAATATCCTCGGATGCTGCGATTACAAGTCTTCGTGCGATAAATTTAGGGTCTTCGCCACCCTCAATCATCCTTGCCAACCAATAAGTTGCGGCTTTGGCATCACTGCCCCTGATACTTTTTATGAACGCAGAAATGATGTCGTAGTGCATTTCGCCGTTCTTATCGTAAGCAAGAGGGTTTTGTAGGATAAGAGTGCGAACGATTTTGTTATTAATCACAACATTATGCCCTTCGCAGTTATTTATCAGAATTTCCAATATATTCAGCAGTTTGCGAGCATCACCGCCGGAATTTGCGAGGAGTTCAGAATCTTCGTCAATCTGGAAAGTATAATCGTTCTTCAGCACATTGACAACCCGTTGAATAATTTGTCGGAGGTCGGCAGCATCAAGAGGTTTAAGAACATAGACTTGACAGCGGGAGAGCAGGGGAGTGATAACCTCGAACGAAGGGTTTTCGGTAGTTGCACCAATCAAAGTTACCGTACCGTTTTCGACAGCCCCAAGCAAAGAATCCTGCTGAGATTTACTGAAGCGGTGTATCTCGTCAATAAAAAGAATAGCACTATGTTTGGTGAAGAATTGTGATTGGCGAGCCTTTTCAATCACCTCGCGAACATCTTTGACACCAGAAGTCACAGCACTGAGAGTGAAAAATGGAATATCCAGTTGGTTTGCTATAATGCGAGCCAACGATGTTTTGCCGACACCAGGAGGTCCCCACAAAATGAAAGACGAGATGTTGCCACTCTCAATCATCTTGCGCAAAATAGCGCCAGAACCTATAATGTGTTGTTGTCCAACGTAATCGTCAAGTAGTTTTGGTCTGAATCTCTCAGCTAATGGTTGCATCTGAAGTCACATACTTTTGGAGGTGCAAATTTACGAATAAAATTTCGATTTCCACACTTTTATTTGAAGAAAAATTCGTACCTTTGCAAATTCAATTTGAGACTATTAAAATTCAATCAATATGAAGAAGTATTATTTAATTTTTGCTATGGCTATCTTAGCTCTCACAGCCTGCTCAGACGAGAAAAAAGAGGCTGCTCCTCAACAACTCTTTACTCCTGAGATTGAGGATTTTGATTACATTGTAGATAATTTTGCTGATTTACAGATTCTCCGTTACCGCGTTGTCGGAATCGAGAATTTGACGCTACAGCAACAGGAGTTACTTTATTATCTTTCGCAGGCTGCACTCTGCGGTCGTGATATCATCTACGATCAGAACGGGCGTTACAACCTTGCCATCCGTACACTTCTTGAGGCTGTCTATACAATGGAAGGTATTGACACAACATCAGCCGACTACAAGGCGATGGAGGTTTATTTGAAACGTGTTTGGGTTTCAAATGGCATTCACCACCACTATTCAGGTGTAAAGTTTGAGCCAGGTTTCCAACAGGCTTGGTTCGAGGAACAACTTGACAAACTTTCGTTTGATGCGCTCAAGACCGTTCTTGTTGAGGGTCAGTCAAAAGATGAATTATTTGCGGAGATTCTTCCTGTGATATTTGACCCAGCAGTTATGCCTCTCCATAAGAACCAAACAGAGGGGCAAGATGCTCTTCTCACTTCATCGAGCAACTATTATGGCGAGGGTGTGACACAAGCCGAGGCTGAGTCATTCTATAAAGCAATGCGTAATTCTGAGGACAGTACTCCTGTATCATACGGACTCAACTCACGACTTGTAAAACGTGATGGTAATCTTGTTGAGGATGTCTATAAAGTAGGAGGACTTTATGATGCTGCAATGTCGAAGATTGTATATTGGCTTGAGAAAGCTCTCGCGGTATGCGAAACTGAGGCACAGCGTGCTGCACTTGCCAAGATGATTGATTTCTACAAGACTGGCGACCTTAAGACATTTGATGAATATGCAATATTGTGGATTAAGGATACAGAGTCGCTCATAGATTATGTATGCGGTTACACTGAGACATACGGTGACCCACTTGGCATCAAAGCTGCTTGGGAGGCTGTAATCAACTTCAAGAATCTTGAGGCAACAGAGCGCACGCTCAAAATTTCAAATAATGCACAATGGTTTGAGGACAACTCCCCTGTTGACTCTCAGTTCAAGAAAGAGGAGTGCAAAGGTGTGACTGCCAAGGTTATCACAGCAGCGATGATGGGTGGAGACAATTATCCTACATCAGCTCTTGGCATAAACCTTCCTAATGCTGACTGGATTCGTGCTGCATACGGTTCAAAATCAGTTACTATAGACAATGTTGCTGAAGCATACGCACAGTCAGTCAAGAACTCTGGTTTCAACGATGAATTTGTATTGGGAGACACTGAGAAGGAATTACTTGTCAAGTACAAAGATATTACAGATAATCTCCATACAGACCTTCACGAGTGCCTGGGTCATGGTTCAGGAAAGCTTGCTCCTGGTGTTTCGCCCGAGGCTCTCGGTAAGTATCATGCAGTAATTGAAGAGGCTCGTGCAGACCTCTTTGGACTCTACTATGTTGCTGACCCAAAACTTGTTGAACTCGGTCTTTTGCCAGATACAAATGCTTACAAGGCACAATTCTATGCATATATTATGAATGGTCTTATGACTCAGACAACTCGTATCAAATTGGGTGACAACATTGAGCAGACACATATGCGCAACCGTCAACTCATTGCAAAATGGGTTCTTGAGCACTCAGGAGAGGACAAGACTGTTGAACTTGTTGTACGTGACGGCAAACACTATGTTGTAGTCAACGACTATGCTAAACTTCGTACTCTTTTTGGTGATCTTCTCCGTGAAATTCAGCGTATCAAGTCAACCGGTGACCAGAAGGCTGCTCGTGATCTTGTCGAGAATTACTCAATCAAGATTGACCAAGACCTTCATAAAGAGATTCTTGAGCGTTATGAAAAACTGAATATGGCTCCATACAAAGGATTTGTAAATCCTGTATATACAGCTACGTTTGATGATAATGGCAAATTCACAGGTTTGAGCATCTCGTACGATGAGAATTACGTACAGCAGAACCTCCGTTACTCGCGTGAGTACTCATTCCTTTCAAAGACAGTCAAATAACTATGTTTTCAGGAATAGTCGAAGAAGCTGCAGTAGTTACCCGCCTCGTGACCGAGGCGGGCAACTTGCATATAACAATGCGTTGTACGTTTACAAACGAGTTAAAGATAGATCAAAGCGTTGCCCATAATGGTGTTTGCTTAACTGTGGTAAAGATTGAGGGGGACGAATACACCGTGACGGCTATTAAGGAGACCCTTGACCGTTCAAACCTGGGCAAACTTGTGGTAGGCAGTAAGGTCAATGTTGAACGTTCGATGAAAATGAACGGCAGACTTGACGGACATATAGTTCAAGGACATGTTGACCAGACAGCCGTATGTACAGATGTTCGCGAGGCAGATGGCAGTTATTATTTCCATTTTGAATACCAATCAACACTTGAGATGCGTCGTCGTGGATACCTTACTGTTGACAAGGGGTCAGTGTGTGTAAATGGTGTCTCTTTGACAGTCTGCACGCCGACGGACAACTCTTTTGAAGTGGCAATCATACCATATACATTTGAAAATACCAATTTCTGTCAGATAAAGGTTGGAACGATTGTAAACATAGAATTTGACATAATCGGTAAATATATTGCACGAATAAATGGTTAATACTCAGGTCGCTGACATAAAATACCTGGACGAGTACGAAATCAGACTGACCGAAAATCTACTGAAAGTTGTGGGACAAGAGCATCTTCTGATGTCCGATGACCTTATTCAGGTTTGGAAAGACACAGCGCCATCCTATATGGTTGACGCTGTGCCAAATATAGCTGAATATCCTTTATGTGCGATAGGGTGGGCAGGTTATCTTGGTATGGCATCTGCGAAACTTTGGGACAAAAACGCTTTGCTGTTGCAGAAAAATGATGATGTGGATTTCTACACCAGGATGCGCACTCCTCGTGGGTTTGACGAGATGGATGAATTTATTATCGAAGAGGTTATAGGCTACCTGCCAAATACGCAATCGTGGCTAAAAATTGAGGATAATATGCGTACTCTTGCTCAAATGGGGCTTGATACAATACGTCACGAAAATGTTGAGCCACAGACAGAAATGGCGTTTCATATATATGCGAGGACGGTCAAGGCAGTTTTTAGTGTGGGGGCATCGTTACAACTTGCAACTATGGGATATAAATATACAAAAGGTGAGTTCAAGTAAACTCACCTTTTGAAATTATAGAGATACCCTTATCAGTTTTAATCATTGACATCCTTCGTTGATGTTGAACCAAGATGGGATATTGAATCCTTTATCAGATGAGTAAGGTAATTTTGAGTCGTTGTAAACGCGTTTCATATATTTTCCCCAAATAGGGAGTGCCATTGCGGCACCTTGACCTTCGACCATGCTGGAGAAGTGTACTTTGCGGTCTTCCCATCCTACCCATACGCCAGTAACCAATTCTGGGGTGAATCCCATAAACCAACCGTCGGAGTTTTCCTGAGTTGTACCTGTCTTGCCACCGCAAGGAGAGCGGAAATCGAACATATATCTGATACGGGAACCAGTACCACCATTGACAACAGCCTGGAGCATGTCGAGCATTTTGTAAGTTGCCTCTTCGGTGAGAACTTCTTCGGTTTTAGGGGTGAATTCTGCAATGCGGTTACCTTGGTTGTCTTCAATGTGCGTTACGAAAACAGGCTCGGTGCGAATGCCACGATTGGCAAATACTGTATAGGCGTCAACCATCTCAGCAACAGAAACTTCACAAGGTCCAAGGCATATAGAAACGACAGGGTCAAGGAAACCTTTTATGCCGAATGAACGCATAAGTCCAACCATTGCCTGTGGTGTAACAAGGCTCATAACGTATGCAGAAATCCAGTTGGAAGAGTTTTGTAACCCCCAACGTAGCGAAACAATCTCACCTTCGTGCTTACGGTCATTTCGAGGTGTCCAAGGATTGCCTTGATTGTCAATCAGAGTGTAAGGTTGGTTGATAGTTGTCATACATGGCCAGTAGCCATTGAGCATAGCAAGGCTATAGAGGAAAGGCTTGACGGTTGAACCGACCTGACGGCGACCTTGGGTGACCATATCGTATTGAAAATAAGAGAAATCAGGTCCTCCGATGTATGCTCTGACCTGGCCAGTCAAAGGATCTATGGTCATAAGACCGCATCTGGCGAATGATTTGTTGTACCGAATTGAGTCGAGAGGTGTCAGTATTGTGTCAATAGGTCCATTGTACGAGAAGACAAGCATATCAGTAGGTGTGTTGAAAGCTTTTATAATCTCGTTTTCGTTCTTGCCGTTGTTGCGCATTAGACGCCAACGTTCTGATTGTCGCATAGCGCGGTCCATAGTCTGCTGAATAACTTCATCGGTGGTGTTGTCGCTGAAAGGTGCTTTCTTCTTGTTGCGCAGGGATTTGAAGAACTTGGCTTGAAGGTCGCTCATGTGTTCTTGTACAGCTTCTTCAGCATAACGTTGCATACGTGAGTCGATGGTTGTGTATATTTTTAGGCCATCGCGGTATATGTCGTAGTGTGAACCATCTGTCTTAGGATTTTTTTCAATCCAACCATAAAGAGGGTTATTCTCCCACTCCAGCGAGTCAAGGTAGTATTGTTGATAAGGTTTTAATTGCCATTCAGCATAGTCGTCGCGGTCTGGTTTCTTGGCAATCAGAATTTTACGAAGGTATTCGCGAAAGTAAGGTGCCATACCAAGTTTGTGGTCAACGCGGTGGAAATTTAGTTTCAGAGGTATTTTTTTCAATGAGTCGCATTCCTCTTCGGTTATGAAGTCTGCTTTCTTCATCTGGTTGAGGACTACGTTTCTGCGTTCTTCGGTGGCTTTGAGTCTGCTTTCGCGAGCAGGGTTGTAGAGAGAAGGGTTTTTGCACATACCTACAAGCGTTGCTGCTTGTTCAATTTTGAGTTGATCAGCATTGCATCCAAAATAGACGTTTGAGGCAGTTGTGATTCCAACAGCATTGTTAAGGAAGTCGAATTTGTTGAGGTACATTGTTATAATCTCGTCCTTGGTGTAGAGTGCTTCGAGTTTCACTGCTATGACCCACTCAATGGGTTTTTGCAGAGCACGTTCGAAAAGGTTGTCTGCGTGAGGAGAGAACAGCTGTTTTGCAAGTTGTTGAGTGATTGTTGAACCACCACCTGCGCTTTTGCGTTGGAAAATTCCTCGCATCACAATGGCGCGTAGGAGAGCTCTGCCGTCAATTCCGGCATGATCCCGAAAACGAGCGTCTTCGGTGGCTATCAATGCATTGATGACATTGGGTGATATTTCGGAATATTGTGTATTTATGCGATTGTCAGAAGCTGTGTAGAAAGTGCCTATCAGTTCGCCATCGCACGATATTATCTCAGAAGCAAACTTATTTTTAGGGTTTTGCAGTTCCTCTATTGGAGGTAGATAGCCTATTGCTCCAGTACTTATGAGTGTTATGATAAGAAAAAGCATTACAACTGCTACTGATATCGCTCCCCAGAAACAAATCAGGAAAGTCTTTTTCTGTGAACTGGTCAGAGTGTAGTTACTTGACTTCTTGTTTTTTGTTGCCATTTAGAGTTTCTTTTTTATAAAATAACATCGCTATGTAAACGCTGACAATGCCTATAATAGCCCCAGCTACTACATCGTCAAGAAAATGTTGAGACAGGTAGATGCGCGAATATCCTGCCAGTATGGCGAATATGAGACAAATGGATTTCTGCCACCATTTAGGTAGAAAAACTGCTATTCCTAACATTAGCGCAAATGCTGCTGCTGTATGTCCAGAAGGAAAACTATTCCATGCGTGGAGGTTCACTCCTTCGACTATTGGCAGGTCTATGTTAGCCTCGTTGAATACAGTGATTGGACGAGGGTGGTGGAGCAGGTGTTTGATTGGTTGTACGATGATGGTCGCAATCAACTGTGCAAGTGTCAACATTACACCTTTCCACATTTTGACAAATATCATTATTGCACAAACAATCCACGGCAGGTTGCCACCAATGTGGGTAAGCGTGCGGAAGAATGCGTCGAGAAACGGAGTGTGGTATTTGTTGAGTATCAGGTGCATTTCTATACGAGGTGTTATAGCCATTGCAATAATCATAAATAGTATAAATACCCATCCTCCTACTTCTCCGATATAGATGGGCAATCGATTAGGCTGTCTCATTTTTGTGAGAAATAGTGGTCAAGCACATGCCCTGCCGCAGTGAACGAGGTCATTTCGTTGCGGTTTACTTTGTCTTCAAGGTCGATTAGCATCTTTCCGATAGTCTCATCGTGGTAGAAGTGGTTGCGAAGTTGCTCGTTTATTGTTTCGTACATCCAGTATTTGCTTTGCTGGTTGCGTTTGTAGTCAAAGTAACCGCTCTTGGATGTAAAGGCAATATAATCTTCAACCATTTTCCATACTTTGTCGATGTTAATCTTTTCAAATGCTGAACAGGTGGTTACATCGGGTGTCCATCCAGATTCGGGCATAGGAAAGAGGTGAAGTGCGTTTTTGAACTGACGTTGAGCGAGCTGTGCTTTTTCTATGTTATTGCCATCACATTTGTTGATTGTGATACCATCAGCCATTTCCATAATACCGCGTTTGATGCCCTGCAGTTCGTCACCAGTCCCAGCCAACTGTATCAATAAGAAGAAATCTACCATAGAGTGCATAGCTGTTTCGCTTTGACCAACACCAACAGTCTCAACAATAATTGTGTCAAAACCAGCAGCTTCGCAGAGAACTATTGACTCACGTGTTTTGCGAGCAACACCACCCAATGAACCTGCAGATGGTGAAGGACGAATAAAGGCATTTTTCTCGACTGAGAGTTCTTCCATTCGTGTTTTGTCGCCAAGAATTGAACCTTTTGTACGCTCTGAACTTGGGTCAATGGCAAGAACGGCAAGTTTATGGCTGTCGTGGCAAAGATACATTCCAAGAGCTTCAATGAATGTGCTTTTGCCTGCACCTGGTACACCAGTGATACCTATGCGAATTGATTTGCCTGCATGGGGGAGACAACGTTCGATAACCTGTTGTGCAATATCTTGATGTTCTGGAAGGTTGCTCTCAACAAGTGTAATTGCACGGCTGAGTATAGTGCGATCTCCTTTCAATATACCATTGACATAATCGTCAACGCTCAACTGACGTGGTTTTATACGTTTTGTGAGATATGGATTGATTTTTGGTGCCTCATCAACACCATCATTTACTGTTAATCCTTTGTATTCGCAACTGTTTTCGGGATGTTCCATTTATAATGATATGCTATGTTTTTTATACCAACAAAGGGACTAACTGGCAACTGCCAGCTAATCCCTGTTTTTTGTCAGTGTAATCGAAAAAGTGACTTATTTTTTTATAGTTTGTGCGTTTTGTGCCATTGGTGTTACTGTACCTTTGATGTAGAGAACTACATTGAAATCTTCTGTTCCGTTGGACAGCGTAACAGTGATGCTTTTGTGAAATTTGCCTGGGCGACCTTTTGCACTGTATGTAGCTGTTACTACACCTTGTTCGCCTGGCATAACAGGCTGACGACTCCACGATGGTGTGGTGCAACCGCAGGATGCTCTAACGTTTGTTACTGTGACAGGTGTTTGAGAGATGTTTGTGAACGTGAATACATGCGTTACTTTGCCGTCTTCCTCTTTTACAGTACCAAAGTCATACTCTTGTTCTGCAAATTCAACAACTTGTTTTTCCTGAGCTATTACGTTGATAGTCAACATAAGTGCCATTGCTACAAATAATACCTTTTTCATATCAAGTAAAAATTATATGTTTTATACTACTGTGTGGATTTTGTTTCAAACCCAAATGCAAAGTTACGGCTTTTTTCTGAAACAACCAAACACTTTTTCAATTTTTTTTCTTGTCAATTTTCAATTCCGAAAACTTGACTTTTTTGTTTATATAGACTTGCCAAACTATCCAAAGGTTTAATCGTCCTTCGATGTTTTTTGTGGTGGTTAGTCGAAGATTTTTTTTGCGGTCGGCAGTGAAATCTTTTCGCGTTCTAACGAAGTCTTTTCTTGCTTTTAATACCGCTTTGAATTTGTCCCATTTGCCTTGCAGTAGCATCTGAAAGGCTGCTGTATAGTCCATTAAAAACCTGAAAGGTGCGATGTGCCAATAGTCACCTGTTGGCATATTTTTGTATAGCATTATTGCGTTGTTACGGAAGTTCAGATATACTTTTCGTGGTGATTCGTAACCCAGTGATCCTCCACCAAGATGATAAACGGTCGAATCGCTGACATAACGAATAGAGTATCCTCGGGCTTTCAGTCGCCAGCAAAGGTCAATCTCTTCCTGGTGGGCAAAAAATCGTGAATCCAGTCCATCAGCTTCTAAATATGCCTTTCTGCGAATCATCATACAGGCTCCTGTCGCCCAGAAAATCTCCATATCTGTGTCGTATTGACCGCAATCCTCTTCAACTTTGTCTATCAATCTTCCACGGCAGAGGGGATATCCATAATAGTCAATGAAACCACCTGCTGCACCTGCATGCTCGAAGTGCGAGCGACGCTTGTCTGCTATGATTTTAGGTTGACAAGCGACACATCCTGGATGTTCATCAAGAGTTTTGACAAGCGGTTGCAACCAATCTTTGGGGGTGTTGACATCCGAATTCAGCAAAACTACATATTCTGCTTCGATTTGTCTAATCGCTTTGTTGTATCCTTCGGCAAAACCATAGTTTGTTGAAAATGCCAATACCTTGATGGTGGGGTAGTGCGATTTCAGCCATTCCACCGAACCATCAGTTGAGCCATTGTCTGCTACAATGATTTCGGCATCTCTTGTGTTGTTTATTACCGAAGGAAGATACTCTTCCATCAATTTTACTCCGTTGTAATTGAGAATGATGACTGCTGTTTTCATAAAGGGTGGTTCTATTAATTAGGTTGAGACTATTTTTGAAGTTTATTTTTAGCAGATTGCTGTGCGAAAGAAGGGTGTAGCAAGGCATTTATAGTTTTGCTTTTTAGCAAAACGGCCGCAGCGAGGGGAGCAATCTCTGATTGCGACGGAGGTAAATGCGGGCTATGTGACCGACTGAACTGACGACAAACCGAAAGCAATCAA
>JAGHVI010000187.1 GCA_018064385.1 Candidatus Minthenecus merdequi | reverse complement strand
TTGCTGTGCGAAAGAAGGGAGCAATGCGGGCATTGTGACCGACTGACAAGCAGCAAGATGCAAAAATAAATTCAAAAGCGTCCAATTTTGGAACATCCTCTGATATAACATACAAACATAATTAATAGAACCACCCTAATAATTCTCGAAAAGTTTGTGAATCCAATAATCACCTGTTGAGAGTAATGTGTGAAATCCAAGAGCAGAGGCAGTGTCAAGATTTTTCTGCAAATCATCAACGAAAATGCTCTCTGCAGGATTTATTCCTGTTCTACAGATAAGCTCATTGAAAATCTCAGGGTCAGGTTTGGCAAGGTGCATTTCGTTCGAAAGAAAAAGGTCGTCAAAGTATTCAAGCATATTATCACGACACCCTCCGAAGCACTTCTCATAAATACGCTCCATATGTGCATCATTGGTGTTTGAAAGCATATAAGTGCGTGCGCCAGAAGCACGAAGACGCAGAAGAGCGTCACGCCTTTGCTGCGGAACATCAAGGATAAGAGCGTTCCATGCATCAAGAAGTTGTTTTCGTGTTACACCCAGACGCATAGACGGAAGAAGTTTATCAATAAAATGTTCAGTTGTGATTCTGCCAACCTGGAAATCTCCAACGATTGTACCTACTGCACCCCCAAGCAAATCAGCAGCTGTTATTGGTGCTGAATTTTCGGCTGAATCAGGAAGGATCTGCGAAAAAGCATCAAGACTTAACTGAGGATTGATGTTGAGAATAACATTGCCTTGATCAAATATATAATTCTTATAGCGCATAACTTTTATTCCGGGTTAATAAGTTTTTCCTCTTGAATGAATGGAATTATCGCAGGAATTAGTGACTCAATCGGTTTATATAACAATGACTGCTGGACTGCTGGTCGGTTTTTTATTGGAATATAATGGTCAACTATAGCGAAGAAACAGAGAATTGCACTGAGAATCAAGGACCATTTCAGAACACCAAGCAAAGTCCCAAACAGACGATTGACAGCCCCAAGTTTTATAGCAGAAACGATACGCGTGAGCATTTCAGCGAGAATATACATACCCCCACCGAATATTATTAAGACAAATATATACGCAAGAGGATATGCAATTCGCTGACTTACCGAAAGGTAACTAATTAAGAATGACGAAAGCACAGGCGAGAAATAACGAGCAACGTAAATTGCTGTTACTATTGAAATAAGAGCAATGATTTCTTTAATTATACCACGACGAAAACCGACAATAGCACCAAAAGCTATGGGAATAATAAATATTATATCAAGGAAGTTCATATTGCAAAAGTGGTTTCTATAAATTCACAATCAAGTTTTCTTAAGGTGAGTTCAATATTCAGCATATTGTTTATTCGGTAAATTGATAGAACTCACCTAAAACAATAATGGCTAATGCTGCATCGCATTAGCCATTACCAATATATTAAAGTGATTTCTTGACTTCTATTTGCTCAAATGCCTCAACAATATCACCGATACGTATGTCGTTGTAGTTGGCTATATTGAGTCCACATTCAAATCCCGAAGAGACCTCTTTGACATCGTCCTTCATACGCTTGAGGGATGCAAGTTCGCCTGTATAGATTACAATACCATCGCGGATAAGACGAATTTTTGAGGTTCGCTTGATTTTGCCTTCCTTGCACATACAACCTGCAATCGTACCAACTTTTGATATCTTGAAAGTCTCGCGGATTTCAAGTGTGGCAACGATTTCTTCTTTAAGTTCAGGTGCGAGCATACCAGCCATTGCGTCTTTCATTTCCTCGATAGCATCATAGATGATTGAGTAAAGACGAATATCAATTTCTTCTTTTTCAGCCATTTTACGAGCAGCAAGCGAAGGACGGACTTGGAATCCAACGATGATTGCATTTGATGCAGCAGCAAGCATAATATCGCTTTCTGAAATTTGCCCGACAGCTTTATGTATGACATTTACCTGTATTTCCTCTGTCGAAAGTTTGATGAGTGAGTCAGAAAGGGCTTCAATCGAACCATCCACATCACCTTTTACTATAACGTTGATTTCTTGGAAATTGCCGAGAGCTATACGACGTCCAATTTCGTCAAGGGTAAGGTGCTTGGATGTACGGAGACCTTGTTCACGAGCAAGTTGTTCACGGCGAGCGGCTATTTCCCTTGCTTCGTGGTCTTCGTCAAAGATATTAAACTTATCGCCTGCCTGAGGTGCTCCATTTAGACCGAGAACTATAACAGGTTCGGCTGGCCCTGCTGATTTGATTCGTTGATTACGCTCGTTGAACATTGCTTTCACACGACCATAAGCTGTACCAGCGAGCATTACATCACCCATTTTAAGAGTACCATTGCTAACCAATACGGTGGCTACGTAGCCACGACCTTTGTCCAGAGAAGACTCGATAATAGTACCTTGTGCTTTGCGGTCAGGGTTGGCCTTGAGGTCAAGAAGCTCTGCTTCGAGAAGCACTTTCTCCAAAAGTTCTTGCACACCTTTACCACTTTTGGCTGAAATATCTTGAGACTGGTACTTACCTCCCCAATCTTCAACAAGGTAATTCATATTTGCAAGAGACTCTTTAACTTTTTCAGGGTTGGCATTAGGCTTATCGCATTTGTTGATAGCAAAAACGATAGGCACACCGGCAGCCGAAGCATGGTTGATAGCCTCTATGGTCTGTGGCATAACATTGTCGTCGGCTGCAACAATGATAATGGCAATATCAGTCACCTGAGCACCACGAGCGCGCATAGCTGTAAATGCTTCGTGACCAGGGGTATCAAGGAAAGTAATATGACGACCATCATCCAATGTTACATTGTATGCTCCTATGTGTTGAGTGATACCGCCTGCCTCTCCTGCGATAACATTAGACTTTCGGATATAGTCAAGAAGTGATGTTTTACCATGGTCAACATGTCCCATAACTGTTACTATTGGAGGTCGAGACTGTAAATCCTCTTCATGGTCATCTTCTTCATGTATGGCATTTACTACATCGGCTGAAACGAACTCAGTTTTGAAACCAAACTCATCAGCAACGATATTGATTGTTTCAGCATCAAGACGTTGGTTGATAGAGACAAACATTCCAAGGTTGAAGCAAGTTTGGATAACCTGAGTAACAGTGATGTTCATCATCGTCGCAAGTTCGTTTGCGGTAACAAACTCGGTAAGTTTAAGCACCTTCGATTCAGCAGCTTCGGCTATACGCTCATCCTGCATTTTCTGAGCAGCAGCATCACGTTTTTCCTTACGGTACTTTGCACCTTTTTTTGCAGCCTTATTTCCTTCGGTCAGACGGGCAAGAGTCTCCTTAACCTGCTTTGCTACATCCTCGTCCGAGATTTGCGCAACATGGGCGTTCTTTTTGTTCTTTTTCTTTTTATCCTTAGTAGGTTCCTGACGTTGCTGACTGTTCTTTTGGATATTCTCCTGAACAGCATTCACATCAATACGACCGCCACCAATACGGTTACGTTTTTTCTTCTTGCCTGAGCCTTCTGGTTTGTTGTTATTGTTTGTTTCAAGATCTATTTTTCCAACAACCTTCGTTCCCTGAAGTTTAGGAACTTCTGTAGGAATAAAAGAAGAAGCAGTTTTCTGATCTTCAAGTTGCTTTTTCTGAGGAGAAGGTTGCGATTTTGCTTGTTGTTGTGATTTTGCCTGCTGCTGCGACTTTGCCTGCTGTTGAGGTTTTGCCTGCTGTTGTGAGTCTTGCTCGGCAGCCTTGACTTTCTGCTCTCGTTCACGACGTTTACGTTCCTCCTTCATCTTTGCATTGTTTTCACGGCGGAGTTCCTCCTTCGATTTTTTAGGAGGTCGTGTAGAAGCATTTATCGAATCAAGGTCTATTTTACCAACAACCTTCAGGTTGTTCTTCACATCTACATTGTCGGAAGGTGTTTCTTGAGATTTCTCCTCTTTTTTGTGCTCAGTCTGATTCTGACGTTCTCGTTCCAACTCTTCAGCAGCACGACGCTCTGCCTCCTCGCGCTCTCGACGAAGTCGTTCCTGTTCAGCAGCTTCTCGCTGACGACGCTCTTTTTCTTCGCGCTCTTGCTGTTCTCGAAGTTCACGTTCTCGTTGTTCGCGTTCCTCTTTCAGGCGCAGTTCCCTTTCTGCCTGCTCCTTGAGTTCCTGCTCCTTCAACTCCTGTTCTCTGATTTTTTCGAGTCGTGAGTCCTCAATATTCTGAAGAATTTCAGGAGTCGCAAACTCACTCATAAGCATATCCTCCTGCTCTTTTGTGAGTTTTGCATTAACATCTACTTCGATGGTTTCACCTTTTTTCTTCAGAAACTGAGCGGCAGTTTCAGCACTGATATTCAGTGATTTTATCAACTTTCCTAATCTCGACATATAGATAATATTAGATAATAAACCCTTATTAAAATCAGTTCTCGTCAGACTCGAATTCTTCCTTGAGCACACGTATTACATCGTCAATGGTCTCCTCTTCAAGGTCTGTACGTTGTATAAGTTCCTCTCTGGACAATTTCAAAACACTCTTTGCTGTTTCACAGCCAATTCCATAAAGCACATCAATAACCCACTCATCTATTTCGTCCTTAAAGTCTGCCAAATAAACATCCTCCTCGTCAAATTCTGCATCTTCACGACGAACTTCTAACTGATAGCCGGTCAATTGTCCAGCCAAACGGATATTGCAACCGCCCTTACCAATAGCCTGCGAGATTTCGTCTGGTTTAATATAAACATTAGCCACTTTGCTATCCTCTTCAAATTGTATTGAAACAACCTTGGCTGGAGTAAGTGCACGCGATATATAGAGACTTACGTTGTTTGTATATTGTATAACGTCAATATTTTCATTACGTAATTCACGAACGATTCCATGGATACGTGCACCTTTGATACCGACACAGGCACCAACTGGGTCAATGCGGTCATCAAAGGACTCAACTGCCACCTTAGCTTTTTCACCAGGAACACGAACCACATTTTTGATAGTTATCAGGCCATCGTGGATTTCGGGAACTTCTAATTCAAACAGACAACGAAGGAAGTCTGGCGACGTACGGGAAAGAAAAATTTTTGGGTTATTATTCTTATTGTCAACGTTCAGCACCAATGCTCTGACACGATCACCTTTACGATATACATCAGTTGGTATCTGCTCTTCCTTGGCAAGGAACATCTCGTTGCCTTCGTCATCAAGCAGAAGGACTTCGCGTTTCCATGTTTGATAGACCTCACCCGTAACTATAGTGCCAATGATGCTTTTATACTTTTCGTATATTGATTGTTTTTTTATATCAAGGCTTTTTGAAGCTATTGTTTGACGGAGGTTCAGCACTACTCGCCTGCCGAAAGTCGAAACATCAATTGTCTCATACACCTCATCGTCAACCTCGTATTCGTCAATTTGGTTAGCTTCAGATAGTGAGATTTGCTTATTTGGGTCTTCAACCATTCCATCTTCAACAACGATGCGTGTACGCATAATTTCGCAGTCGTTCTTCTCAGGATTAAAGATTATACTAAAGTTCTCGTCAGAGCCATAAATTTTAGCAATTTCCTTACGAAATGCATCCTCAAGAATGCTGATGAGTGTGGAACGGTCAATGTCTTTTTCCTTTTTGAATTCGTCAAACGATGTCAAAAGGGTTACGTCTTGGTTCTTAGCCATTTTAGTTAGAATATTAATTTTGTTTGTTTTATTTCAGAATAGTTGAATGTGAGGGTTTCAGTGTAATGTTTTTTACGTTTATCACCCTCTTTGCGAATCATAAGAGTCTCATCAATCGAGAATGTATCATTGTCAACTGACACAAGTTCTCCTTTATGTTTACTTCCATCTGCTACAATGACTTCAACTTGCTGTCCGATATTTTTTTGGTATTGTCTCTGAACTTTGAATGGTGAAGTTAGTCCTGCCGAACCAACATTCAGTTCAAAATCCTCGGATTCGCGGTCAAGATTAGACTCAATGAAACGGCTGAGTTCCACGCAAAAGTCAATATCCACGCCTTCGTCAGCGTCAATTTCCACCGAGATAACGTTGTCATTCGTGACAGAAACGTCAACAAGAAAGTATCTTGTATTTCCTGTTTTTTGCTCTACAAGATTGGCAATCAGTTCTTTCTGTATCATTACTGAAGAGATATTTAATAAAAAGAAGGGGGTCTCGGCTCAGACCTCCTTCTCACATAACTTTCACGCTGCAAAGGTACAACTTTTCTGCGAGACTGCAAAGGATTTTTGCAATTATTTTCCTGACTACCGATTTTTTTCTGCGACAGCTCATTTCGACCAAACACATATTTGATTATAAGTGAGTTGATAAATTGTTTTTGAAGTTTTGTATGACTCTGACTTTTTTTGCCTTTGTGCATATATGTATGAAGTCATTCTTACGATTTTCTATCTTTTATGGTACGGTAGGGCTCTTTCAGAGATTTAGAGCTTTGAATT
>JAGHVI010000045.1 GCA_018064385.1 Candidatus Minthenecus merdequi | reverse complement strand
TATTGTCGAAGGTATAGTCACGCATATTGATTTTGGTTTGATTGTAAGTGATTGATAATCATATTCACTGTCCGTATGGAGTAGGTACTGCAAAGGTAAGGAGTTTTTTTGATATATGCAAGTGATTTTGAAAAAAAATTATTGATTATTTTATGGGGCTGTCCGAAAAGCCAGTACAGGTTGAAATTTATGGTGTTACAGTGCTTTTGTCACTTTCAGGGCTTGTTTGTTGACGACCTCGTCAATCGGGCTGTATATGAAAGAAGCCTCGATGATGTCATCGAGGCTTCTTTCATATAACAGTCAATAAATCAATACACATTAATCTCATCAAGGAAGAACCACCCTGCATAACCGACACCATAGTGCCAGTCAGGGCAGAAACCGAGGCCGTCAATATGCACCTTGATATAACGGGCTATTCGAGGAGTCTGCACCTCAGCCTTGCCTGCAACAAACTTGACCTGCATCTCACGGTCTTCGGCGAAAGAAAACGAGCCGAAATCCTTCCATTTTGACATACCGTCAGCCTCGGTAGCAACCTGGAATGTTCCACCCTTAGGCAACATAATCCAAGCCCCAAGTTGATGGAGAAAATCTATTTCAACACGGCTGAAAACAGTGTCACGCCCAAGGTCAACGATGAAATCAGCATCACGGCCCAGCCAGCCGACCCAACTTTCGACAAAAGTAGTTCCGCCATACAGTCCATCGGTCAGAGCACCCTCGTAAGCAATTTTTTGATACCCTTTGTCGGGAGCACCAAGGGGCGATACATCATAAGCCCCCTTGACCTTCAGTCCCGGCACATCAAGATAGATAATCTTGGCACCCAAAGCCTTGCTTGGCACCTCCGAAGGCAGATACCTGCGTCTGTAGAGTGCGCAATAATCGGCAGGTGTATTGGCACGTTCGTTGATATACTGAACGTTATACATATCAGTCCACTGTTCAAACCTTGCCAATTGCTCTTTTATATCAACAGGAGTATTGGGTGAAGTGCGGGCAATTTCAAGTTTGGAGTACATCAACGGCAAGCGGCTCATTCTGACATGAGCAGTCAATGCCGAATCATTACGGACAGCCTGCAAAGCCTTATCGAACAGTTGGTCATACAGCTTCACCAACTGAGGACAGAGGAAACCATCCTTGTGAGTAATCGGGCTGTCGTAAATCCACAACTGCTTGTGGCTGGCAATCAGTGCACCTTCCATCAAATCTTGATACTCCTTGATATACGGGGCAGCAGCACCATAAAAACGTTTCAGGAAAACACTCTTGACCGAATCAAGATTGCAATAAGGATTCCACATCAGGTTTGCCAGCATATATGTGCGCATTTCGGCAAAATCAGTGCCACGTATGGCATTATTCTGCGAAAAGTGCATAGTTGTGTTATTCTCCTTGAACAACTGTATGTTAGGCTGCATAATATGGAAATTTGGGAAAGGACTGACTTGGTTGTCGAAATTGATGCCATAATCCCACACGAAAATGTTGTCAGAGATTTCCGCCCACCCTTTCATAGCTTCGACAAACGACTGTCCACTCTCGTTATCAGTCAGTGTTGCCTCGCGCTTGCAATCAATGTCACAAAGCATTATATTGACATTAGGCAAAGGTTTCACCTTCTTAGGAGGCTGATAAGTGAAAAGATAAGCAAGAGTGCTGAACTGCTTATCCGGATAACGTTCGGCAAGTTTGTTGACAAAACGAATGTAAGCACCGCTGATTGCGCCCTCCTCGTCGTAAATTTTCATACACTTGTCGCAGTGGCAGTAAGTATCATTGCCATCATTTTGGCTGACGCTTATCATATCAAGTTCGGGATTAGCGGCAAAAATGCTATCCAGCTGGCGGCAGCAAGCCTCGAACACATCAGGGTTGCTCAGACACCACTGGCTGTGGTCGCCAGGCATACGTTCACCGTTCAGCAAAGCATAATATTCAGGATGCTCATTACCGAACCTACGAGAAGGTAAAATTTTGTTGAAAGTATGCACCCACAGATTACCGATAAAGATTTCTTGTGGTACTTCCCAACCAAACCACATTTTGAAAACAGGGTCTTCAAGGCTATAACTTTGCGTCTGCCGATAACGAAAGGCAGGAGTTACCACACGGTCAAATTCGGGTAAAGTGACAGTTTTTCTGTGTTCGTCAATTTGGTAATAATTGCTGGCAAGGTAATGCACACCGATATAATCCTCAAGCAGCCTTGCCACACCATAGATAGCCCCTTTATCACCGCCATTCATAATATGCAGTATGCCGTCACGGGTAAGCAAACGAAAGCCATCCTCGCCGGCATTGCACGTTTCACCAATCAGCACATCGCCTTTTTTTGGAGATATATTATGGTTGTAGGAAATAGGAATACTGGCACCACTGACCTCGCTGACAAATCTCCGCAACAATTCAGCAGCGTTTCTTGTAGCATCGTCATCAGTCAGACAGACAATTCTTCCAAGAGGTTTTCCATTTTTAACAACAGTCACCTCAGCCATCAAAGGAAGGCAAAAAGTCACTGCAAGCACAAAAGTCAAAAAATTTTTCATACTAAATGGTGGTTCTGAAAAATCACCTAACCAAATTGCAGGTGTTATTATTTTTTCACAGGTCCGGTAATAGCGTCCTTTGTGAAAATAAATTCCCTGTCTATGTCAGTATGAGCAAGTTTATAGACTGCGTTAAGACTGGTTTCAGTAGCACTCACTGTAGATTGATAGTCAACATAATCCGAGTACTCTTTTTCGGCAATAAGAGCATCGTTAAGCATTACGCTCATTTTCCAGGACATATTCATCTTGTGATTGCAAGTACCTTCAAGTTCCTCCTCATAATCTTTGTCAAAGACAGCTTCGGTTTTGAGCGAAGATTCACCATTGATTGGAAACTCAACTACAACAGAAGGATTATCTTTCGTGATAACACCAAGAACCTTACCGTCAGCAATAACATTGACTGAGACAAAATACTTGTAAGTACCCTGAAGATTGACGGTGATTTCAGCGTGACCATACTCAGCATCGAATTTTGGATCTGTCTTTGGTTCGTTTTTGTCGTCTTTTGAACAACCTGCCAACAAAGCTACTGACACCAGTAAACCTAAAAGAAAAAATTTTGTTTTCATAATATTTTGTTTTTAAATTATTATCAATAAGCACCAATTGCAGTCATATCTCTATCTGCACCATCCAGCGACAAAGGATACAAAGTTGATACAGATATATCAGCCATACCACGGGCTTCGGATTGGTCGGAGAGATGAAAATCGAAATACAGGTAAGGTACAACATTGTAATCAGCCTTTGTACGAACAAAAATGTCAGTATGGGCATCGGCAAATTTGCATGAATGGAAGAATTGCGGAAACTTATCCTTGCCTTTTATCAGCGAGTTAGCCACATACATATTGAAAGCCGAGGTCAACGTAGAATCGTAAACTACAGCTAACTCCTGGGACATTCCGCCGGAAATAATACTGTTTTCAACAACAAAGCGGTCAACAGGATAGGAAGTTCTGTAACCGTTATTATCAACAAACCCGACCACTTGCACGGCAGCATAACTGCGCGAGGCAAAAGAGTAATGGTTGACGAGCGTACTCTGCTGGACAAGAGTAGTTCCACCGACGACAAGAAGGCAGGATAAACCACAATTGGATATTTCGCTGTTTGTGACAGATACATCAGCCATCTGAGCATAAACGCCATAACCGGAAGAGCAATGAATGCGGCTGTTGCAGATGGTAAGTGACGGATGAGCTCTGGAAGCACCGAAAAGAATAATTCCAGCATTCATTCCTATTATCTGAGCACCTGAGATAACATTGTCGGATTGTGCATTCTGGAGATAAATACCGCCCCACTGGCCTGGAATACAGAAATAAGGAATCAAAGATCCACCGTCGTGAACATCGTCAAAACGGTCACCCCGTATCAAAACATTATTGTCAATAGAACCTTCAATATTCAAAGTACCGTCCACGATTATATTGGCACCATTGTGCAAATAGATTTCAGTTCCAGCCTTGATGGTCAAAGTGTTGCCTTCGGGTACATATATATAATCATAAACGAGATAAGGAATACCAGGGAGCAAACACTCGTTGCCAGCGAGTTGGTAACTTCGCAATACATTTGCAGAACGGCAAACTAATTCCAAACCAACGTATTGAGTTTCGCCATTAACCAAAAAAACGAGAGAATCAGATACAACGAAAGGGGTTTCGGAAGGAGGTGAGACAGGTTTGGTGGCTTCGACCAATATGAAAACAGAGTCATTGCCATTGACAGTTATTCCACACAAAGATTCGCCAAGAGGGACTGTTCTACCATCAACATTTATTCTAAAAGAAGAGCCCGCACCCTTAAGCAAGCCTACCGAAGAAATCATCAACGCCTTATCGTGTTCGTTATAGACCATCAATTGCCATGTGGATGTCGCACCGAAAGTTGTATCCATACAGAGTTTGTCGGTCGAAAAGGCAAGCAAATCGGAAGGTGACGAAGTGTATTTTTCGTCAACGCAAGAGGCTAAAAACGTAAGGGTTAGCAAAGAGAAAAGAAATATGTGAAAATATTTTCGTTTCATACTGCAAAGGTACGGAAAATTTTTCGTATCTTTGCGAAATAAAGGCACAAAAATTCATATCTTTGGAATTTACTGATTTATAACATCTTAAAACAAGAAGACAATGAATACACTTTGCATTATATTAGCAACAATCACCCTGCCATGGAGTCTTATGTTCCGCGAAGAGATGTCTCTCGGGGACAATGTCGTATGGGCTGCTATGGATATTTCGGGCTTCGATATAAATTACAAAGATGGCACACGGGTCGGAATCTGGGGGTTGACTCCAGCAATAGCACGCAACTACGGCCTGAGGGTTGACAAATGGATTGACGAACGGTACGACGTAAAGCGTTCGTCCGAAGCTGCGGCACTCTATATGAAAGAACTGTTGAAAGAATACAAAAACGACACAACACGGGCTTTGTTGGCATTTGTGAACACTCCGTTTCGACAGGTGGGCGATGGACGGTGGGTGACACCGGGACGTATGCGCCGCAACATTACGAAAGAAAAACATCAGGAACTGACCGAGGCATACAACATCACGGACGACGAAAGGGCATGCCGGATAGCCGAAGCTGACAGCATAAGGAATGCCCAGATGATGGCGGAACAGGCTGAAATAGCACAGCAACAGGAGATACATAAACAAATAGCACAGCAGATTAAACAACAAGACGAGCAAAACGCACGGACTGTTCATGTGGTCCGCAAAGGCGAGACGTTAGGGCACATAGCGCGTCGTTACAACTGCACTGTCAACCAAATCAAACAATGGAACAACCTGAAGTCTGACATCATTCAAATCGGACAAAAACTGAAAATCAGGAAATGAAAGCATACAAAGTCGTTATATTCATCTTGGCAGTATTTGCTATACTTGCAATCATCGGAATGCTGTTGCCCAAAGGAGGTATCAACATCGGCAGGACAAACATCTCATTTGTATCTCCTGCGACACTGCTCGTTGGCGAGGACAGCGTTGAGCATTATGTAGCTGCGACTGACTCGTCGTTGATAATAGCAGAAGAGGACAAAGCACAGTTGGACACCTTTCAGCTTGCACGCTACGACGTACTCTCAAGCGACAATGCTATCTGCTTCCCCGACAACGACCCTGAATGGATGGACGACGTATTCAACGCCCTCAGCGCAGCTGCCGAATACCCTGTTCGCATCATACACTATGGTGACTCGCAAATCGAAATAGACCGCATAACGTCCGAAATCCGTGAATCATTGCAGGACGAATTTGGCGGATATGGCGTAGGGTTGCTGCCAGCCATACAGCCGGTCAAAACAACAGCAATCCACCAGTCGTGCGACAAGACTCTGAAACGCTACATAGTCTTTGCACCTGACTGCAAAATGAAAAGCCGTCACTACGGTCCAATGGGTGTCACAGCCGAATTGAATGGCGAAGCGACATTCGAGTTTTCAAAAATTCAAATGAAGGGGACAAAATCACACACCAAGATATTTGGACGGATCGGTGTGATTTACGAGGCAACCGAGCCTGTCACGGGGACAATCCGGGTTCGGGGGAAAACCATTCCGATAACGCTCGACCCCGAAAAGACATACGCTTGCGCAGTCATTCCCGACTCGACAAGCAATGCCACTGTGACGCTCCGTGGCAACGCCTTCATTCACGCCTTCACCATTGATGGCGGAGCAACGGGGGTACAGGTTGACAACGTCGCTATGCGTGGTTGTTCGGGAACGGTCTTCACGCAAATCAACAAAGAGTCTCTCGAAACATACTTCGGTCGTTTCAACGTACCGCTCATCATCATGCAATTCGGAGGAAACGCAATCTCATATCTTCGTCCCGGCAAATCAATGCACGAATACTGCAACGGACTTCGCCGCCAATTTGCCTACTTACGCCGTGTTTCGCCAAACAGCAAAATCCTCTTCATCGGACCTTCAGATATGTCAACCAAAATCGAAGGCCGTCTGCAGACATATCCGCAACTGCCGATAGCCGTTGATTCACTGCGGCAGATGTGCCAGGCGGAAGGGGTAGCCTTTTGGGACTTATACTCAGCTATGGGCGGATGGAACTCAATGTTGTCCTGGGTGCACGGCAACCCGCAATTGGCAGGCGCTGACTACGTCCACTTCACTCCTGCAGGTGCTGCCCGTGCCAGCCGTATATTGATGAACGCCATCACAAAAGCCTACGAATACTATCTGTTGCGCAATCCTGAATCACGGGATACGCACAACCTGAAACAATACACTATTGATGAAATCAACAGCGAGACATACGCTGATGGTATTATTCTTCCTTCTGACACTGTCATTATCGAATCTGACAGCACAGCAGGACACGATACAACCGTCACAACAAACGACACTTTGCGCTGACACCATCGGTGTGGATACCCTCCGAGACGAAACAACTGCGGAGGAATCTGTCAAATATCAGGACGGTGTACTCATACATTACGAAGCAAACCGACTTGAGATTCCTGGCGACAGCACACGAATCAGGAACTTTCAAAACAGGATGAAGCGCATGATGATGTTTGGGCAGGGCAAAATCAACATTGTCCACATAGGTGGGTCACACATACAGGGAGACGGACTCAGTGCAACACCACGAAGGCTGTTTTCCGGGACGGTCGAAGGCATAGGAGCCGAACGTGGAGCATTCTTTCCGTGCAGCGTAGCCAAAACCAACGGAGCTCCGAACATAACGGTAACGCACACCGGCAAATGGAATTCGTGCAAAAACTCCTGGGGACACCCCGACAGACCAATGGGTATTCTTGGAATTGATGTATATACCACTGACCCGCACGCCTCAATCGGTTTCGACCTCAACGCATCAGGCACAACATGGCAATTCTCCAGGCTGCGTCTGTTGGCTGAAATGAACGACAGGGTAAGCAAACCGATGTTGGCAGTCAATGGTGATACTATCGAAGGAAAGAAAGAAGGCAGTTCGTATCTCTTTGAATGTGACGAAGGTACGACGAATGGCACTCTCTTTTTTCGCCACACTCTCGACTCGACTATGCATAAAATACCTGAGATTTGCGTTATGGGATTTATACCTGAAAATGACCGTCCGGGTATCACCTACCACTCGCTTGGGGTCAATGGAGCAGCATTGTGGTCATGGTTGCGTTGCTATAGATTCGACGAGCAATTGAAATACTTAAACCCGGACATGGTAATATTCGGAGTAGGTATAAACGATGCCAACGTACCATACTCGAAATTCGATATTGAAGAGTTCAAAGAGCAATATCGCCTGATGCTCGACAAGATATATCGGGTGTCGCCAGACTGTGCCGTGATATTCATAACAAACAACGACTGCGTGCTGAACATAGGAAAGAGACGCAACAAGCCTGTCAACCAAAACACAGCAAAAGTAGAACAGGCGATGCGGGAACTTGCTCGCGAACAGGGAGCCGCCGTATGGAATCAATACAGGATTATGGGAGGTTACGGGTCAGCTTCGGCATGGGTCAGGGCAGGACTTATGAACCGCGACAAGATACACTTCACCCCTGCCGGCTATAATTTACTCGGCGAAATGCTCTATAAATCAATAATGGAGACAGGAGAATCATGGAACTACTGAGACATATATTTGCTTTCGATGCTGAGTCACCATTGCTGTTCACCCAATTCTACTTCTGGGCGTTTTTTGCTATGGTTTTTGCCATCTTCTCGTTAATGCAGAACAGGATTCTGCTTCGCAACACCTTCCTCTTCGCTGTCAGTCTCTTCTTCTACTACAAAACATCGGGCATATTTGTAGGGTTGCTTATATTTTCAGTGATAGCCAATTGGTTGCTTGCCATCTGGATTCATAGCACAAAGCGAGAATACGGACGGAAATTGTTGGTGGTATTGAGTGCCATAATTGACCTCGGCATATTGTGCTACTTCAAATACGCATACTTCTTCACAGACCTGACTAACAGCCTTTTCGGCACACACTACAGCATAGTAGAACAAATTGTGCTTCCTGTCGGAATTTCATTCTTCACATTTCAAACACTCAGTTACACAGTTGATGTTTATCGTCGCAGGATAGAGCCGGTTCGCAACCTGCTGAACTTCGGATTCTACGTCAGTTTTTTTCCTCAATTGGTGGCAGGACCAATAGTCCGGGCAACTGATTTTGTACCGCAACTTTACAAGCCATACAGTCTCACACGCAAATTTTTCGGCATAGCTGTCTTTTGGATTCTCAATGGGTTGGCAAAAAAGATAATTCTGTCGGACTACCTTGCAGTCAATTTTGTTGACCGTGTGTTCAACTCTCCCCTGCTCTTCTCGGGATTTGAGAATACAATGGCACTGCTTGTCTATTCAATGCAAGTTTATGCTGACTTCTCGGGTTACACTGACATAGCGATAGGTGTTGCAATGCTGATGGGATTCTATCTGCCTCGCAACTTCAACTCGCCATACAAAGCACCGAACTGTTCCAATTTTTGGAAACGCTGGCACATATCACTTTCGAAGTGGTTGCAGGACTACCTTTATATACCATTAGGAGGAAATCGAAACGCAACTTTCGGCACTTTCTTTTGGATAATTCTGATAGCGATGACTGGTGTGTTGCTCTCTGGCAGCTGGATTATTGCGGCGGTTGTTTTCGGCATTGCCGCTTCAATACTGCTTTGGGGACTTTTTGCACCATCACGCCGCAACAAAATCATCACCAACCTGAACCTTATGGTGACAATGCTGCTCGGAGGATTATGGCATGGAGCAAGCTTCAACTTCATCATCTGGGGTGGACTGAATGGAGTCGGCATAGTTGCCTACAAGATATGGCGAGGATTCAACATTTGGGTACGTTTGGTCGTCATATCGCTGATTACCATTGGAATCTGTGCATTGATACATTATGCACCTGCACCATTGTGGAACTTGCTGATGATATGGACAGCCGTAATTACACTCGGCACATTGGTCAAATGCTTTCTTGTCACATTCAAGGCTAATCCAAAATGGTTGGACAATACGTGGGGAGTGGTTCAGACCTTCTTCTTCATCAGTTTCACACGACTGTTCTTCCGTTCGTCATCTAATCTGGAACCGGCATTAGCCAATCAGGAGGCGTGGCAAACAGCATCAAATATGGTCAACCAGATTGGCTCGGTGTGGAATCTGCAAACAATTCCTGATATATGCCTTGGTTATTGGAAAGTCTTCGTGGTCTTTGCCATAGGAATGATAATACATTGGATACCAGAGCATACAAAACGACGCTACAGATATGCGTTTGCTGTAATGCCACTATGGCTTATGGCATTATGTACATCATTGGTTATATTTCTGATATACCAATTCGTAACAGCAGAATTGCAGCCATTTATATATTTTCAGTTCTGATATGAACAAAAAAAACAGACTATAATATGAAAAAATCACTCTTAATCCTTGCAGTACTTACATTAGCGGTCTGCGCCCTCAATGCTCAAAGCAAGAAAAAACAGAAAGAGGAACCGATAGACAACAGTTATCAGGTTGTGAACGTCACCAACGAAGCAAGTGTCTGCTACGACACCACCAGCAAAGTTTTTGCCTTGGTATGCTATGTCACACAGAACAATGTTGCGAAAACCGTTCAAGTCAATCTCGGCACTGAGTTTCAAGATATTGCCCGAAATCTTATGGCATCTATGCAAAGCCACGGAGTCAAACGCAGAACTATAGATTATGTGCTGAAATACTTTGTTCTCTATCGTGATATGCCTATGGAGAACATCACATTCACACTGGACTACTGTTCAGACTATTCACTAAAACTGAATCTTGCAGCAAACGACTACGAGATAACAGACATTCCTATCACATTTGCTATTGCTGACCCTGATGGAAAGATAAAACTCAAACAAAAAATTTCGCTGAGTGCTAACCAGATGCTCAAGCACAAAGATATAGAGCTGATAAAGACAATGATAAACGAAGAGTTTGTCAAAAAAGATGCCGAGACAGACTTTTTTCTGAGACTGACTACACCTGAAATCACCGAAGAACAGGCACAAACAGCCAACGAACAGGACACCAAGAGTAACAAAAAAGAGAAGAAAAACAAGAAATCAAAAAAATGAGACAACATGCCAAATACATATTAATACTGCTGATGGTTTGCAACATAGCCAATGCTCAACGTCTGACAGCAATGCGGGATAGCGTATCTGGTTCATACAATTTCTGGTTCTACGAGCCTGCAAGCAAAATTTCGCCGACAGATACAAATGGGATAATCAACCCATCAGACCTTGCACTTGTCGAGAAACCATTGATTGTCTTTCTGCATGGTGCAAGTCTCCAAGGGTCAAACCTCCAGCGTGTCCGCCGTTATGGCACAATAAACGCCATAGACAAAGGGATGAACATTGACGCATACATCATGGCGCCTCAGACACGCAACGGATGGGATGCAACGAAAGTATGGTTGCTGGTTGAGTGGGCAAAAACACATTATGACATAGACAGCAATCGCATATATGTACTTGGTATGTCACTGGGAGGATTCGGCACATACAATGTAGCATCGCGGTATTACGACAAAATAGCAGCAGCAATGATGATATGCGGAGGTGCTACGGGTCGTGACTGGTGTGGTCTGTGCAAGATGCCTTTCTGGTTATTACACGGCACAGCCGACAATGCTGTTCCTATCAGCCGTTCGCAGGAGATTGCCAACGGAATGAAAGTCTGCGGAGACACATCGCGACTGATATTCACAAAACTGCCAGGTATGAACCATGGCGACCCAGCTCGAATCTTTTACCTTCGAGAAACCTATCGTTGGTTGTTGGCGCATAGACTCACGGACGACAACCGCAAAGTTAACCGCAGTTACGAGATAACAAAAGCTACGCTTCAAAATCCATACTACTGGTTGCCTCGTCAGAACCCCAGACTGGTGGTTGTCAACAAAACGACATCATCCAACAGCGCAAAGCCTGAAACACAAGAAGGCGAGACACCGGACATTCATACAGTTCGCAAAGGTGACACCCTTTATGCCATAGCACGTCGTTATCATACAACCATTGATAAGCTATGCAAAATCAATAAAATAAAAGAAAACAGCATATTACAGATTGGACAAAAAATCAGATTAAAATGAAACACTACTTATTGACACTGATTGCTATCTCATTGACATTATCAATCAATGCACAGACCCCACGTGATGCCTGTACAAGCATAATGGCAGGCAAGAACGCCACTATAGACGGTTCGGTAATCACCAGTCACACCTGTGATTCCTGGTATCGTACGTGGATGTCAATAGAGCCGGCTGCAGATTACAAAACCGACACAGTCATGGACATCTACGAAGGATTGATGCACACCGAAAAGCGAGGTGATATGACTGGGGTCAAGGTCAAAGGACAAATTCCTCAAGTACCCCACACATATAGGTTTCTCAACACTGCATACCCATGTTTGAACGAGCATCAACTGGCAATAGGCGAAACTACCATCAGCGGTCGTGACACCCTGCAGAACAAGAATGGTATGTTTATGATTGAGGAGTTGCAACGTATTGTACTACAACGCTGTTCTACTGCCCGAGAGGCAATAAAATTGATTGGTGAATTGGTCAAGAAATACGGCTACGGAGACTCGGGCGAGTGCATAACCATAGCGGACAAGAACGAGGTATGGATATTCGAGATATTCGGTGAAGGGAAAAAAAAGATTGGCGGAGTGTGGGCAGCGCAACGCATACCTGACGACCACATAGCAGTATCAGCAAACATTTCGCGCATAGGACGCATCGACTTGCAGGACAGCGACCACTTCATTGCTTCAGACAACGTATTTGAGGTAGCCAGGAAGATGGGATTCTGGAATGGCAAAGATGAGTTCAGTTTTTGGAAAGCATACAGCGGTGGCAACTACTATGGAGAGAAAAAGAACTATAGTGTCCGCGAACTTTATATAATGCAACAACTTGCTCCTGATGCAGGGTTTCACAACGACATGGAAGAGTTGCCAATCAGCGTAAAGCCAGAGCATAAAATTTCTGTTTCAGAAGTATCAAAACTGTTAGCATCGTACTATGAAGGAACAGAACTGAACCTCAGCGGTCGGTTGAAAATCAAAGACAAATCTGGTGATAGTATCGTGTCGCCAGTTGCAAATCCATGGATGAGACCTGACGAAATAGAACTTTACTACGCTCTTGGCGACTCGTCTATGAAAAACATACGCACGGTGTCTGTCTCGTGGTGTGCCTACAGCACAGTCATTCAACTCCGTAGTTGGCTTCCTGATGCTATTGGAGGTGTTGCTTGGATAGCCCTTGATTGTCCTGGAGAATCTCCACGCTTTCCAATATTCGCAGGCAATACAAAACTGCCTGTAATGCTGGGTGTTTGCGGACAGCACTCCGACCGGGACGACGCTGCACTCACACACTTCCGCCATGCCAACCGTATGGCAACAGTTCGATGGGGTAAAACTCGCAAAGAGATTGAAAATGCACAGAAATACTTCATGGACAAAGGTATGCGAGAACTTTCGTTTGTTGAGAACACTTGGTCCTCCTTGCCTGAAAACGAACGCGAAGAGATGCTGAACGGTTATGTTTCAGACTTCGTCGGTGCAACAATCCTGAAATGGGATGAATTTGCACATAAATACTGGAGAATGTTTTGGGGTGGATTCTGACATTCAAATCTAAATATAAAAACACTAACCAAACAACATACTGAAAAATGAGACACCTATTAGAACCAACAAATCTCACTATTGAGGAAATTGACCAAATAATGGAGCAAGCATTGGACATCATCGCCCACCGCGAAAAATATGCCGATGCCTGCAAAGGCAAAAAACTTGCCACCCTATTCTACGAGCCAAGCACAAGAACAAGGTTGAGTTTCACAGCAGCAATGATGGAACTTGGAGGCAACGTACTCGGTTTTTCGGACGCAAACTCTTCGTCAGTCAGCAAGGGCGAAACTATTGCTGACACAATTCGGGTAGTATCTTGCTTTGCCGACATCGTGGCAATGCGCCATCCAAAAGAGGGTGCGCCACTGATAGCCAAACGTTTCAGCGGCATACCTGTGATAAACGCAGGAGATGGTGGTCACAACCACCCAACGCAGACATTGACAGATATGCTGACAATACGCAGAGAATTAGGACATTTCGACCATCTGACCATAGGATTGTGCGGCGACCTGAAATACGGACGTACAGTTCACTCATTGATAAAGGCAATGAGCCGCTATGAGGGAAATCGGTTTGTGCTGATTTCGCCACGCGAGTTGAAATTGCCAAGTTATATGATAGACGAGATGAAGACAAGCGGTATTCCTTATGTCGAATACGATAGTATCGAAAAAGCCATGCCTGAACTTGACGTGCTGTATATGACTCGTGTGCAACAGGAACGGTTTTCGGACAAGGCTGAGTACGAACGACTGAAACTGGCATTCATACTGGACGAAGAAAAAATGAAATATGGCAAAGAGAATATGATTGTTCTCCATCCATTGCCTCGTGTGGGCGAGATAACCGAAGGGGTTGACAACGACCCTCGTGCAGCATACTTCCGCCAGGTCGAGAACGGCAAATTTGTTAGAATGTCGCTGATTTACACCCTATTGAAATGGCGCAGCGAAGAGGATAACATCAAGGAACGCCAACTGATGAAAGACACAGAAGGTAAAAAATGCGACAATCCTCATTGCATAACAACCAAAGAGCCTCTTGCGCAGGAATTTTATATAGACACAAAAGGCATCAAACGATGCAACTACTGTGACCACGAAATATAGAAACACATTAAAATAATGTTATACCTGAAAATTATAATATCTGTACTTTTAGGCTTCCTTATTGGATTGGAAAGGGAATACAGCCACAAATATATCGGCATAAGGACAGTATCGTTGGTGACACTTGCAACGACATTATTCTGTATGATACAGTTGCCGGGTTCCGACCCTACGCGTATAGCAGGACAAGTTGTAACAGGTATGGGTTTCTTGGGTGCAGGAGTAATATTCAAAGAAGGTGCATCAATCAAGGGGATGACAACAGCAGCAACACTATGGTGTGCATCGGCAATAGGATGTTTGGTGGGATTGGATTTTTGGCGAGAGGCAATAATAGGTGCTATATGCGTTATATTTATCAACTTGGTTTTCAAACATATAAAGATTAAAATAAAAGACAACGACGACTGATGCGACTGAACAGAATGCTGATACTTGCATTGATAGTGTTGACAGGCAATATTGTCTGCCGCACATTTTCACAGTGCGAAGAGAAAAATGCGCTGAAAAATGACGGCAAGTATTATGTTTTCGAACGGGGAATAGATGATGTAGGCATAATCGTGGAGAATGTCACCGTCACAAGCATTGGCAGCGTATCAACGCCAAAACAACAGACAAACCACGGACGATTAGAAAACACACTGTACAAATCTACAGCGCGGCATTATGGCAACATAGCGGCAAAAACCATAAGATGCCATATAGTGTCAGCCAGCAAACTGAGAACACTATACTTTATATTTGCACTTCATCGAATGAGAAATTAGAGATGAATTACAATCAGAACAGTCATCATTAATTCATCACTAAAAAACATTCTATGAAAACAAACACAAACATACCGGCATCGCTGGTAGCAGATATTGCTGGGCAGGTCAGCAAACACAAATCACCAAAAGCAATAGCAAAAGCCGTGATAAACCTGATAATAGCCATAGCAGCAGGCTTGGCTATAATTTTCGGCAATCTGGAATCTCAATCTTGGGGATCGATGTGCCTTGGATGCATAGTTGTCATCTGTCTGATAATGTCCTTTGTATATATGTTCGGAAGCACGCCCGAATTAAGATACAATGGGTCAAAAATAAACGGTTATCAATTGTATTTCAACAACCCTTCGATTGCAGCCATCAACGTTGCATTACGCGACAAAGACAGAAAGGTCGTGCTGACGTATATGAACAAAGCCGAAATAGGATTGAGACTGAACGTGGCAATTTCGGAAGACGATTCGCTCAAGCGAATGCAATTCTTCAAATATGTACCATTTGAATACAAGCCGGAAAGCGAAATTATCGAGATTGATGCCGAGACGGCAGAATTCATTGAAAAATTATAAATAAAATGGGTGGTTCAATCAAAATAATAGAGCCACCCATATATAACTCTCTGAAAATATGAAAAGAATACTCATTATTGCGCTGGCACTCTGCCATTTTGCATACTGCATTGCACAGAAAAGTGAAAAAACACAAGAAGAAAAAGAGGCTCAAATGTATGCAATCAGTGGTTTGATTTCGGACAAAGACTATATACAGGCGCAAAATGTGCTCGACAAATTCATATCCAAATATGGTCTGACATCTGACGCCTTGATGATGCAGGCAATCCAATTAACAAACCAGGGCAAGACAACAGAAGCTATCGAAAAAATAGACCGCGCCATAGCAATCGTAACAAAAGACGACCTTATCAGCAAATCATCACTTTATAACACAAGATCTCAATACTGCGAAGACTTGACAGACAAGATTAAATACCTGACACTGTCAATCAAAGAGGACAAAAAGAACTACAATTCATACACACGACGAGCTCAAGTATATAAAATATTGAATAAATACGATGAGGCAAAAAAAGACCTGAAGAAAGCTGTCAGATACTCGAGTAAAGACCCGAACATCAGAACAGAATTGGCACGCATATACATTTTGGAAGACAACAAAAAGCAAGCAATCAAAGAATTGAATGACATACTGGAAACATCGCCAAACATACCTGAAGCAAGGCGGTTGCGTGCATTAATAGCATTTTACGACCAGCAATACTATGAATTCGTAGATAACCACCTGTACTACTTACAACTGACAAATGACCTTGATTTCCGATATCTGAACGAAGCAGTAGATACCGTATATGACTATATACAGGACTATGCAGACCAGATATTGGAACACGTCACAGAACCTGAAGAAAAAGCTTATTGGGAATACTTCGAAGCACACATCAAAATATATACTTCACGCGACATAGAGGGAGGGTTAGCTCATACCGAACGTGCCTTAAAGTTGACAAAAGACAGCAACGAATTGCGTGGCAAGATATTAGCACTGCAATTGGTATCTTATGGTTCACAGGGGAACGAAGACAAGCAATTGGAAATCATCGGAGAGATAATGAAAATTATTGAGCGAGAGGGCAGCAAGCCGGCAAACTGGATTTTGACAACAAAATCACGGATTATGGTGCAAAAGAAACAATACAATGAGGCTTTGTTATGTTACAGGCAGATTATTGACAACAATCGGGAAGACAGTTCAATGGTGGCTTACTGCTATTACCAGATGACAAACATCAATAAAGATATGGGCAATCGGATTGAAGCTCTGAACTGCATAGACTCGGCATTGATGTATCAGCCAAACCATATACCGTTTTTATATAAGCACGCAAGGCTTTGCAGCAAATTCACTGACGAAGACAATGCATATACCAGGAAAATCAAAGCAGACTGCGAAAAGATATTGGCATTAGATACAATACCATCAGTCGAATCTTACCGTCACTTTGCGTTGGCTATGATGAAACGGAAAGCCGAGGCTGAGGAATGGTTGCAAAAGATTTTCGACCTGCTGGACGAAAACTTTGAGATGAACGAAATTGTAAAATACAACGGAGCCTGTATGTACTCGTTGTTGAATGACGTTTACAATGCAACGAGGTTGCTTATGGACATCATGGACAACAATGGTTTTTCGTGCGAGCAACTGAACAACGACTCTGACTTCGACAACATACGCCAAACTCCCGAATTCCAATCAATACTGAGAATCGTCTGTTCAAACCTTAACCAATAGTGACGAGACATCGCGAATACCACGAAGCACATCGCAAACAGGCATTCTGCGCTTCCCCGCCATCTGTATTTCGTCCAGATACAGCCAACCGTCCAGACAGGCGACACGGATATATTTCTTACCGTCACTTTCCATCCGTCCTGGTGCGACACATTCACACTTTTCAATATGTGACTCAAAAACCTTAATCACCTCGCCATTGCCACAGGTCATCCAAGCTCCGGGGTATGGCGAAAGACCGCGGACCAGGTTATTAACGCTTGTAACGTCACGGTCAAAATGCAGCTGGCAGGTATCCTTGAAAATCTTGGGTGCAGGTTTTACATCCGCCTCGGGTTGCTTGCTCAGCTTCACACCGCCTGACAGAATCATATCGACAGTCTCGACCACCACATCACTCCCCAGATTCATAAGACGGTCATGCACCGTACCGGCGTTGTCATCATCCGTCAGTTCAATTGACCTCTGCATAATGATGTCACCCGTGTCAATCTCGTGCTGCAGAAAAAAAGTAGTAACACCGGTACGTTTCTCACCGTTGATGACAGCCCAATTTATAGGAGCCGCACCACGGTACTCGGGCAACAGCGAAGCATGCAGGTTGAAAGTCCCCATCGGCGGCATACTCCACACCACCTCGGGCAACATACGGAAAGCCACTACAATCTGAAGGTCTGCTTCGTAACTTCTGAGTTCCTCTATCCAGGATTCATCCTTCAGCCTTTCCGGTTGCAGAATCGGTATGTTATGTTGTAGGGCAAAAATCTTGACGGGCGAAAACTGCACGTGATGACCGCGGCCGGCAGGTTTGTCGGGCATCGTAACCACGGCTCGAACATCATAACCCTTATCAACCAACCTTCTCAATGGTTCAACCGCAAAATCGGGTGTTCCCATATAAACTATACGCAAATCTCTTTTATTCATAAGTCTGAGCTCCCCAAAGAAGTTTCTTTTTCAAAGTCTTAAAAAACGAGTGATTATCAAGTCTGACTATTCTTACGCAGAATTCAGCACGTTCAATATGCAGTGTTATTCCATTGTCCATCATTGACATATTTCCGTCATTCGCCATCAGGTAGCAGCCGTTTCTGCTCTCCACGCTCAGGTCTATGCCGAAATCGTCAGGAACAACCAGCGGACGCACGTTCAGCGAATGCGAAGCAATCGCAGCAATCACCAGGTTATGGCTGTCGGGCATCAGTATTGGACCCCCCACACTGAGCGAATAAGCTGTCGAGCCTGTAGGAGTCGCCACCAGCAGGCCGTCAGCCGCAAAACTGTTCAGTTCCTCGCCATTCACTCGTGTTCTGATCTTTATTATTGACGAAATATCCTGCTTATGCACAGCCGTCTCGTTCAGTGCATACATCACACGTCCGTCCGAGGTAATTGTTTTCAGCACTATTCTCTTCTCCGTAGCATACTTTCCCTTCATCAGCACATCTGCCAGTTGCCCCAATTCCTCATCCTGCACATCGGTCAGAAATCCCAAGTGACCGCAATTGATGCCGAGTATCGGTATTTCACGGCAGCCTATTGCGCTGGCTGTACGCAGCAGTGTGCCGTCTCCTCCCATGCTGAGCGCAACGTTTGCATCATCCACTTCGTCAAACAGTTCATCGTCCTTCAGCTCTAAATTCATCACCTCGTTTATACGTAGGCCGAACCCTTTTTCAAAACGCAAATCAGCGCCCATCTCTTTCAGTCTGGAAATCAAGTCATAAACACCTTTTGGAAAGCCATCTTTATAACGATTTCCGAAAATTAGTATTTTCATAAAAACTTTCTGTCCAATTATTTTTCCAAATGAAAATTTTTTTGTAAATTTGCTGCAAATATACGGATAAATTCTGACATAGCAAAGCAAATGACACGATTAAGTGTAAATATTAACAAAATAGCCACCCTGCGCAATGCTCGAGGGGGCAACAATCCTAATGTCATAAATGTTGCCAAGATGTGCGAACAATTTGGGGCACAAGGAATTACAGTTCACCCTCGTCCAGATGAACGTCATATAACACGCCAAGATGTTTATGATTTGAGGCCTGAGATAAAAACTGAATTTAACATTGAAGGCAACCCCGATGAACGGTTCATTAAAATTGTTCGCGACGTATTTCCGCACCAAGTTACGCTTGTTCCCGACGCTCCGACGCAACTCACATCGAATGCGGGATGGAATTGCGTTGAAAATTTTTACTATCTGAAACATCTTGTTAACATCTTTCACGAGCAAAAGGTTCGCGTTTCAATTTTCGTAGGAACAGACACCGAAAACATCTGTGCAGCAGCCCTGACTGGTGCAGATCGTATTGAATTATATACCGAGCCTTATGCCTCGGGATATAAAAAAGACCGCGATGCCGCCATTGCTCCTTACATTACCGCAGCAAAAAAAGCTCACGAACTTGGGTTGGGGCTGAACGCAGGTCATGACCTTTCGTTAGAGAACCTGGCATTCTTTCACCAACAGATTCCGTTCTTGGACGAAGTTTCAATTGGTCATGCACTGATTGTCGATGCTCTGTATTTTGGATTGGAAGAGACTATTCACAGATACTTGAATTGTTTGAGGTGAGTTCTATAAATTCACCGTTAAGACCACTCTTTATAGAACCACCCTTTATAGAACTCACCTTGAAATAAAATAAAACTTAAAAATATGTTACTTCAAATTGACACTACTGCTATTGCAGAAACTGTTGCCGCAGAGGCATCAAAAGAAATTTCACTTATTGACATGTGCGTCAGCGGAGGTTGGATAATGATTGTCCTCGGGGCACTTTTTCTTCTGGCAATCTACATTTTCGTTGAACGTCTCATTGTATTCTCAAAAGCATCTAAAGAGGATGCGTCGTTTATGAACCGAATAAAAGACTACATCCACGAAGGCAAAATCGATGCAGCAGTCAACCTTTGCCACAACACTGAGTCTCCATCTGCCCGAATGATTGAAAAAGGCATCTCACGCTTGGGTCGTCCTATGAGCGATGTACTTGTAGCCATCGAAAATGTCGGAAACATCGAGATTGCAAAACTGGAAAAGGGGTTATCATTCATGGCAACAATCGCCGGTGGTGGTCCAATGATTGGATTTCTCGGTACTGTTATCGGTATGGTTCAGGCATTCTTTAATATGGAACAGGCAGGAGGCAATACCATCAACCTCTCTCAACTGTCTGGCGGTATCTACACCGCAATGGTAACGACCGTAGCTGGACTTATCGTTGGTGTCATTGCTTTCTTTGCTTATAACTACCTCGTTACGAAACTTGACTCAGTTATGCGTCGTCTCGAGATGCGTTCAATGGAATTTCTAGACCTTCTTAACGAACCTGCTGCACACTGATTATGGCACTCAAGAAACGAAACAAAACCAGTGCGGAATTTTCGATGTCGTCAATGACCGACATAATATTCCTTCTGCTGCTTTTCTTTATGGTTGCATCAACGATGTCCGCACCAAACGATATGCGCGTAAAATTACCGCAAAGTTCGGCAAAAACAGCCACAAAGTCTCACATTGTAAAAGTGTCCATCAACACACTTGGCGAATACCAGGTGGCAGATGGTGGAGCAGCACCGACACCAATAGCATTCGATGATCTTGCACCATATCTCCAAAATGTTTATGCACAGGACACTACAACCTTTGTAGCGCTTTATGCTGACGAGGAAGTACCATACCGCGAGATTGTAAAAGTGCTTGATATTGCAAACGAGAACCGTCTCAAACTGGTCATTGCGACGAAACCTAAAGAGTAATGAAGATTAAAAAATCACAATACCAATCGGGCATAATCACCGCAGTCGTCGCCTTGCTGTTATTGTTGTTCCTCATCTATTGTAAAATGACAGCAGAAAGGAACGAAATGGACGAAGGTGTGATGGTTGCTTTCGGCAATCTGGATGACGGCATTGGGCAACAACCTCCGGCACCCGAGGAGGTTTCGTCCGAGGCTTCATCGTCATCAACCGACATAAAGCCCCAACCGACACCGCAACAACCTTCGGTCAACGATAAACTGATAACGCAGGAAGATCCGTCTGTAGTGATGGAACGGGAGCGCAAACGCCAAGCCCTCGAAGCTGAGCGCGAACGTTTGCGTCAAGAGGCAGCCGCTGAAAAAGCGCGCAAAGAGGCTGAAGAGAAAAAAGCCAAAGCATCATCATTGACAGGAAATGCCTTCAGCAAAATCGGTTCTGGGTCTGGGACAGGCGAAGGTGACGGCAAGGCAGGCAATCCTGTAGGTCAAGGTTCGGAAGGTGGAAACAAATGGTCATTGAACGGTCGCGATTTACAGGGAAAATTGGCTTTGCCACGATACTCCAACAACGAAGAAGGTACAATTGTTGTAAATATCCGCGTTGATGCTTCGGGGAAAGTTATAGATGCACACATAGCACCAAAAGGCACAACAATCACCTCGAAAGCCATGCACGAGGAAGCAAGAAAAGCGGCTTTAAAAAACACGTTCTCGAAAGGAAATGGAACTGCTGTAGGAACCATAACTTACAAATTTGTTTTGAATTAACATTTCAAAGATATGACATACTTATTCTTAGCCCCTGGCTTTGAGGAAATCGAAGCCCTCGCTACGGTTGACATTCTCCGTCGAGCAGACATTGATGTCACCACTGTTTCAATACTTGACACACAAATTGTATCTGGTGCGCACAGCATTCCTGTAACAGCTGATACAACCATTGACAAAGCAAAACTTGACGATGCCGAGATGCTCATTCTCCCTGGAGGAATGCCAGGCGCAACAAACCTTGCAGCGACACAACGGCTCACAGATGCTCTTACTTCTTCAAAATGCCGCATTGCCGCAATATGCGCTTCACCAGCCGTTGTTCTTGCACCGCTTGGTTTATTGAATAACAAAGAGGCTATTTGCTATCCAGGCTTCGAAGACAAACTCAAAGGGGCAAAAATTTCGGAAAATGTCGTTGTCACAGACGGCAATGTCACCACTGCTGCAGGTCCAGGATTCTCGATGGAATTTGCCCTTGAAATAGTACGGTTGCTCAAAGGCGAGGACAAGGCAGACGAGGTAGCTTCGGGTTTGCTGTTGTTGTAATGATGTTCATCATCAAATAATCATAATATATCGTGCGGAAAATCAACATAGACGACATAAAATGGCTATACCGCACATCCAAAGGAGTGAGGACAAAAGCAATCTGGAACTGCATCTTGGGTTTAATCCAGATTGCGCTTGACCTTACATTCATCTGGCTCAGCAAAATTTGCATAGACATTGCAACAGGCAAAGACATCAGACACTCGTTGCAATGGGCTGTTATCTTGTTGATTGTCTCTGTATTCTGCAGCTTGCTGATTAACTATAGCCGCTCGTGGGTTGGTGCTGTTCTTGGCACACGAAGCCAAAACATTATGCAACTGAAGACATTCTCACGTCTGATGCACAACGTATGGCAAGGCCGGGAATCAATGCATTCCGGTGACTCGGTCAACCGACTGATACAAGACTCCAGCAACATAACAAATGTCATAACTGACACAACACCGGGTATCTTCTGTACCGTAATCCGACTGTTGGCAGCATTCTTGTTTTTGTACAATATGCAACCGACGTTATCGGTTATTATGCTATGTATCGCACCATTATTCTTGATAATCAGTCAGTTCTACATCAGGAAAATGAAAGCACTGTCTCGCGACATCCGCCAGACCGAAAGTCAGATCCAGATGACTCTGCAGGAGAACCTTCAGAACAGAACAGTCATCAAAACATTAGGACAATCGTCCAATGTTGTGCAATCACTGTCCTCACTTCAGGAAACACGCGTAAACAGGATAAAAAACAAGACACGTTTCTCTTCACTCTCCTCACTGATAACCAATATGGGATTTGCCACAGGCTATCTTGTCACATTCACTTGGGGAGTTTATGGGCTGATGAACGGTGAGATAACCTACGGAATGATGATGGCATTCGTCCAATTGGTTGGGCAGATTCAGGGTCCGTTCCGTTCAATGATTGCGTATTTTCCCATTATCATCAGTGCTATGGTGTCTGTCGAACGAATACGTGAGATGGAACAGATACCTGTCGAGGACGAAGGTTCTCAAACACTTATAAAAGGAAATGTCGGAATAAAGTTTGATGATGTCAGTTACGCATACAATGACAACGGTCTGGCAGTCTTGGAACACTTCAGTCACGATTTCAAACCGGGCAGTTTCACGGCGGTACTTGGAGAGACAGGTTCTGGCAAAACCACAATGATACGGCTCGCACTTGCCTTGGTGCGTCCGTCCGAAGGCAGAGTGACACTATACAACGGAACAACGGAATACGAATCATCATCGAACACACGGTGCAACATTATTTATGTACCACAGGGCAACACATTGTTGAGCGGGACTGTCCGCGAAAATTTGCTGTTGGGCAACCCCAAAGCCACCGACGTTCAAATGATTGAGATGTTGGAATTGTGCTGTGCAGGTTTTGTTATCGAATCGCGGGAAGGTCTGAATCTTACGATTGGAGAAGATGGATTAGGGTTGAGCGAAGGTCAGGCTCAGCGAATATGCATAGCACGTTCGTTGCTGCGAAAAGGGAACATACTGCTGCTTGACGAAGTGACCTCGTCAATCGACCAGGAAACCGAAAAGAAGATTATCGAACGTATAACGCACCGTGCATCTCAGCTTGGGCAGACAGTCATCTTCATAACGCACCGCACACGGGCGCTGGAATACTGCGACAATGTCGTTAGAATTTAGGAATATACATAAGGGTGGTTCTATTAATTATGTTTTTTAGATTACAGACTGATAAGTTCATAATTGGACGCTTTTGAATTTATTTTTGCATCTTGCTGCTTGTCAGTCGGTCACATAGCCCGCTATGCTCCCTTCTTTCGCA
>JAGHVI010000104.1 GCA_018064385.1 Candidatus Minthenecus merdequi | reverse complement strand
AGTATAGTTGTCTTTACATACAGTGTGCAGCGAATGTTTGTATTTGAAGTACTCGCGCAATGCGTTTTCCGCCGATGGATACCCTATGGTATCTTTACCTGCAGTCCATGCGCCACTTCCGGTACTGCTATATTGCATATCGACGGCTATTCCACAACGACGAAGAAGCAATGCAACGGCATTCACTTCATCATCTGTCGATGAATCATTCAACTCAGGTGGCATCAAATGGAATTGAAACTCCTTGTCGCTGAAGTCAGCTTCTTGAATGCCATAGTGCTTGAGTTTGTATTGATGCTTGCCCATTCCCCTCAGCGGGTGTTCCCAATATCTCATTATTTGTCCCATAGCAGTTGCCACACAACCTGTTACGGTGCCTGCAGGACATTTTCGGTTGTAATATGGTTTCTGTCCCCATGTCGTGCTGAGTAGGTTGGCTGTGTTATATGGGGTGTTGGCAACCGGCACTTTCTTAGGTGACGGAATCATTGCCGAAAGATGTTCCCATTCCTCTTTCACTTTTGTACTTTGTCGATGGGCTTTGTCTATACGCAACTCTATGTTGCTGTCGTACCGCTCCAGCCAAAAACGTGTATTCTCGCCCATGCTTTCAAGACTGAACGGATTGCTTATGGAATATGCTAAGACAGGCGACACGATGTCATCAGATGACATAATCACAAATCCTTTGCCGTCAACGGCACAGTAGATGTGCATATGACTGAATGGCGAGTTTTCCACCAGTCGCAATTCACCTTTGCCTCCATGGTCGTGGAAGAAGAATGTTGCCAACTGCGCCGTCCTGAATTGTGGTACGGACAATGCCACCAATTCAAATGCTAACAGAAGCATCGCAATGATTGAAAAACACTTTTTCATACTGTTTTATTTTCTGTGTGATATGGTACATGTGTTAATTGCAAGCGCCTTTCTCTGTTAAGGGTGGTTCTATTAATTATGTTTTTAGGAAACAAGGCTGATGCTTCATGATTGGACGCTTTGAATTTATAGAACTTACCTTAAATTCTCACGTCCAACCGTATCATCATCTCTTTGGATATTTGAATGTGAATTTGGTTGAGAATGAGCTATGTTCTTTGCTATCCTCGAAGACCTCGTCTAAATCAAGTCTGTATTTGACCCTTTTGCCGACCTTTAGTCCCCAACTCTCCTGAGGATTGGTGATTACCACGATTATACGGCACTCTCCATTCCAAGTATCATATAGTTGGTTGATGTCAGCGCAAGTCAGGTTCATCTTCTGGTTGTCAGGCGACAAACCTAATATGAAAGTGACTTGACCGTCTTTTGCTGGCTCATCGCCACTGATTTTCCTGAACTTCATGAGGCGGTAATCCAGAGTGCGTGCAGTATCAGTATGGAGCAGTATAGTGTCGAAATTCTCTTTTTTGTAAATAGCACCGAAGCGTGACCATCCGCAGGAAAAAGTAGTGTCCGCGCTTATGCTGTCGTACTCAAGCCCGTTCGCATCAAAATAATAACTCGGATAGCCAAAGTAATACAGCATAGCCTTATCCATGGCACTGTCCGTAGGCTCACTTTCGACAACGTAAATCTCCCTGATGCCTTCCCGCAGGTTTGCCCGTGCATATTGCAGGCACTCCTCTTCGGTCATCACTTTTGGGTTTTTGGCATATTGGTGCGAAAGAAAGTTTATCATCTTTAGGTTATGGCAGGAGCATAACAGAAGAATAACGGGCAAATAAATCAATCTTTTCATAAGGCGTTTTTTATGTGTCCAGTATTATCATACAGCCGACATTAAATATTGCAAGAGGGGACAATAATATGTCCGAGCCTGGCCGAATCCCTAAGTCGGTCTCCCGTATATCAATATCTTATCTTGGTTTGCACTTGCCGCAGCAAAAGGCATCAATGTTTCCTCTTAGGTCTGATTCATAACGTAACCCTTTCATGCAGCAAAGGTACGATATTTTTCTGACATGACAAAAGGATTTTGAAAGAAACAACTGCATTGTGGCGAATTTCCTTTCGAAACATTTTGCCTCATCATCACTAACATACACTGTGTACTGCGCATATCAGTAAGTATCAATAGCGTTCCACGTCATAATGTCTTCACGCACATAGCCGATTTTTCCATTCACCTCAACCTTGTACCAATAATACTCAAGACATCCATTTACGTCACGTTCTTCCGCCACTCCAAGGCATTTCAGCACCACGGGCAATTTTCCACGCGTGTCTTTTATTCTGCCAATAACATCGCTTTTGGTGGTAGGCTGCTGTCGGATATTCACGCTTTTGAACTCTCTGTTCTTGATGGTCAGGATGCCTTGTCCGTTTTCGGCACTGAAAGTCTCGACCCTCGCACCCTCTTTTGACACCAGCCCGTAATCCTGTGCCTCAACCAAATAGTTGTCGCCACTCGTGCCAATGAACCTGAACAGACCACCATCTGGCGTCATCACCACCTTGCTTGCCCATGTATTGAGGTATTTGCACTGCGACGGCAGGTAGTTGTCAATCGAAATGATGTTCATATCAAACTGGGGTGCAAAATTTTTGGTGTGCCATTCCAATACAGCACCCTCGCCATAACCAGCAACCAGCGTGTTGTGTTCGCCATATTCATCAACAAAAGGATAGGCACAGCCTCCACCTCCGACAAACGAGAAAGGAGCTGCCGAGAAGAGCGCGTCATTGCTGATGAAATAATCCATATCATTCTCGTTCTTTATCCGAAGAGTGAAGTCGTCAATCTGACTGTTAGCCCAGCGAGTGGCAGGTGTCAGCCTGTAGGGTATGTTGTATTTGTACCCTATGCTGTACGACATCTTGTAGCTATATGTATGATGTACAACGTTTATGCCTGGCTTGAAAACAGCCTCGAACATGTAGCCGTAGTCCGCATAGATTACACTGTCTAAACGGGCGTTGTAGAGAGCGTTTGGTGTATCGTAATACTCATCAGGAATGTCGTTTTTCCATTCTGTAAGGTCGAGAGAGGTGATATTCCTGCCAATGTCCCTACTGTCGCTTCCCCATTGTGACACAATGAGGGTATTGCGGTATTCCAGTTTCTGACCATTCATCTCCACCCCGAAGTCGTAGATGTATGGGTGGCTGATGTTTTTACTTATATCATAGATTGCGTTGTAAGGCGCTGCAGCCTCGAACGCCATCGCCACGGTTTTCGTGCTATCGGGGTTGTAGAACTCGTAATATACGTCCACAACAGCCATCTCACCTTTCCCGATGGTGATTGTCAGAATCTCCTTCCTGACCGATATGGAACTCTCCTGCATAGGCACTAAAAAGTTTCCACTCGTAAAATACACTCCGTCATTGGCGAAAGCACTCACTGCCTTGATGACCAAAATTATGGATAATAGGCGTTTCATAATTTTACTTTATTGATCCAAATTCGTATAGGTCAACATCGTTCAGAAAGAATTATATTTATCAGACGACTTGCTCTATGTTCCACACAAAAGCCTTGACTCCGACCTCCAAATTACGATGGTCAAGTTTACGGATAGCCGAAAGCAACTCATCTACTTTTTCATCTGGTACTACAGTCAAAACAGCAGAGTTCATTTCAGGCCACGTATGCGTTCCACGGCGTGGGTCACCATCATTTGTACCACGACCCTGAATCTGTTCAAAAAATGTGAATCCACGAATTCCGAGTTCGTCGAGCATAAACTCAACACGTTCTGTATTTGCTTGGTTGAAAACTATAAATACACTTTTCATACTGTTTCGGTCTTAGAGGTTTTCTCTGCATTTGAATCAGCACTAGGGTCTGCCAACTGCATAAAGATAAATGATTTGCGACGTTTCTCAAGTTTTGCCTGTTCGTCACCACGGTTGATAACACCATAGAGCAATGGCACTACAATCAGCGTAATGAATGTTGATACAGTCAAACCTCCTATGATGACAATACCCATTGGTCGCCACATCTCAGAACCTTCCGAAGAAGCAATCGCCATAGGCACCATACCAAGGATTGTAGTCATAGCAGTCATAAGCACAGGACGCAGACGCGATGCACCCGAGAGTGCGATTGCTTCAGTCATTTTGTAGCCACGTTCACGCATCAGATTGATGTAATCCACAAGCACGATACCATTCTTGACTGCAATACCAACCAACAGCACAAAGCCAAGTCCGCCAATCATATCAAGCGTAGTATTGGTTATAAGCAGACCAACAATCACACCTGGCAATGCAAAAATTGCTGATGTCATAATTATAAGAGGGTTTTTGAAGTCCTCGAACTGCGATGCCATCACAATATATACCAACATCAAAATCATCACGAGCAACAAAAGCATATCACTGAACGTCTCTTGCTGGTCTTCGTATGTTCCACCAAAGTCATAATGCACACCCAAAGGTATATCTGTTTTGTCGGCTACTACCTGCATAGCAGTTGCCATTTCACCCATAGATACGCCCTCTGGTGTAACCTTGATGGTCACATAACGTTGACGTGATTTACGTTTAATCTCAGGTGGTGCCCAATACTCCTCGACATCAGCCAGCTCCTTAACCTTTACGGTCTTACCGTAAGCATCCATAAGCGACATATCCATAATGTCATTCATGTTATCACGGTATTTTTCTTGAAGACGTACTCTGATATCATATTCTTCTCCATCCTCTTTCAGGTAACCTGCTGTATAACCTGTCACACGGTTACGTATATACATTGCTGCAACCGATGTCGAAAGTCCATGACGAGCTAGTTTCTCTTTGTCGAAGATTATTTGAAGTTCCGAACGGTCTTTCTCACGGTCAATCTCCACGTCTCGTGCACCTGGAATTTCCTGGAATTTGCGTTTGAACTCGTCCGCCAATATATTGGTTTGGTCGAAATCGTAACCATAAATTTCGAAATCAATGGTGTTAGACGCTCCACCGCCACCCATACCAGCATTAGTTGACACAGTATAAGACACAACATCTGAACGTTGATTCAATACCCCACGAATGCTCTCTGCCATTTCCCAAATGGTCCGTTCACGTTCAAATTTTTTAGGACAACGTATAGTCATTGATATTTTGTTGTTGTTTGTTGTGTTGAACAATGCTGAAATAGAAGCATCATCATTCGAACCTGCAGAAGAAGAGATAAGTTCTATTTCAGGACAAGCCTCCATAAACAGTCCCTCCAATTCTCGTGCAGTAGCCATAGTTTTCTCAATTCTGGTACCACGCTGCAATTCAACAGTCACAGACATACGTCCGTTATCCTGCTGTGCCATAAAGTCCGTACCAATAGCGCCAAGAACCACAGGAATGAGTGTAATGACAAGCATCCCCACGAAGAAGGACATAGTGGCAAGTTTATGACTGAGACACCAACGAAGCAATTGTGCGTATTTCTCGTCAAGTTTATCGAGGAAACGCACTACCGTGCGGTCGTACCAACCAGCTTTTGAACTGCCTTCAATCAGATGCCCCTGAGCATCCACCGATACTGGTTTTGCCTTCAGCAGTTTCGAGCATAGCATAGGAATAAGAGTAATTGCAGCAGCGGTCGAAGTACAGCAAACAATAGTTACAATCCAACCTAACTCTTTGAACATCACACCTGCCATACCAGGAAGCATTGTCATTGGCACAAACACTGCCACAATAACCAATGTCGTTGCAATAACAGACACCCAAACCTCATTGGTCGCATAAATTGCAGCCTCGTGAGGATTCGAGCCACGATCAATATGCTTAGTAATGTTCTCAAGAACCACAATCGCATCATCCACCACCATACCAATTGCGATAGAAAGAGAACAAAGAGAGATTATGTTGAGTGATGAGTCAGCCATCTTCAGATAGATAAACGCCACAATCAACGAAATAGGAATTGTCAGTGAGATGATTATAGTCGCACGCCAACGTCCAAGAAAGAACAATACCACCAGCACAACGAACAGCAATGCATAGAACACTGATTCAGAAAGTCCATTGATGGCATTCAATATGTTCTCGGACGAGTCATAAATTGTCTGTATCTTGATGTCTGGAGGGAGAGTCTTTTTGATTTTCTCCATCTCTTTGTTTACGTCACGGCAAACCTGTACGGTGTTTGCACCAGACTGCTTCATAATAATCAAACGTACACCTTCACGTCCGTTAACACGTTCGTCCAATGCAACATCTTTGATGGTATCGCGAACTTCGGCTATGTCTCGCACAAAAACCTGTTTACCCAAAGAAGTTGTAGCAACAACAATATCCTCCATCTCTGACGACTCTATATACTCAGACTGAACTCGCATTTGATATTGTTCCTCTCCCATCTTCACTGAACCTGAAGCAAGGTTGAGGTTGTTACCAGAGATAGCTTGACCTACAGCCTCGACCGATAAATTATATGCTTCAAGTTGCTGTGGGTCGAGGTCAATATAGACATAACGCTCAGGTGCGCCAGACAACGAAAGATTACCAATACCATCCACACGGTTGAGCACATTGGTCACATTGTCCTCCAGGATTTTCTTCAAACCAGAGTACGACTCATCAGCTGTGATGGCATATTGAATAATAGGGAATGAGGATGTGTTGAACTTGAAAATCAGAGGTCGCGACACCCCGTCAGGCAGGTTATCGTACACCATGTCGATAGCCGAACGAATGTCGTTTACCGCCTCGTCCATATTCGAACCCCATTCAAATTCCAAGGTCACAAGTGACATATAGTCTTTTGACGAAGAAGTTATCTCTTTCAATCCGTCCACCGAGTTCAAGCCATTCTCCAAAATCTTAGTAACATTGGTCTCAATCTCCGATGCATTCGCACCTGCGTACGAAGTCATCACTGAAATGTACGGAGGCTCCATCTCAGGAAAGTTGTCAATAGGTAATTTCGCCAGACAGAAAAGACCAATGACTATCACCGCCACGAATATCAACGTGGTGCTGATAGGTTTATCAATGGCAGTTTTGTAAATACTCATAATTATTTCTGAATTTCAAGTTTCGAACCATCTACCAATCGTGCCTCGCCTTCAACAACCAACTCATCACCTACCTTCAGTTCGTCTGAGATAAGTTCCACCTCATCATCAAAACGCTGTCCCATTTTCACAGCTACACGACGAGCTTTCCCGTTTTGGTTCACAAATACATAACGGACGTTTGACCCTTGAAGTTTGAGCACTGTCTGATATGGCACAACAATCGCTGAATCCAAACCAAGACGAAGTCTCGCCTGTGTGTACATACCTGGACGAAGTTTTTCAGAACTATTAGGAATCTTCACTTTTATAGTGAACGTATGCGACGAGGGGTCTATTGTAGGGAAAACTTTCTCAATTATTGCTGGGAAATTTATGTTTGGATAAATGTCTGACACTATGTCAATCTTCATACCCTCTTTGATTTGAGGAAAATACCCTTCAGGAACATTTACCTCTGCCTTGAGTGTCGAAATCTGCGTAAGCGTCAGGATTGGCTGACCATTGTAAAGTTCACCGTCCTCATAGTTTTTTGCAGAGACAACACCCGAAAAACCAGCCTTCACATAAGTGTTTGCCTTCAAAAATTCCAGGTTCTCTTTCGTCTGATCATACTGTGTTTTGAGGTTATCATACGCTTGTTTTGTTGCAGAACCAGTTTTCAACAATGCCTCAAGACGCGCAAGTTCTACGCCAAGGTTTGCAAAGGTCAGTTTGGCAGTGTTATACTGCATCTCGTCCATCATCACAAGATCATCGCCTTTCTTCACGCGGGAACTCTCCTCTACATAGATTTTCTTGATGATTCCCGTCACCGATGGTGACACATTTTGTGTCTCATAACCTTGAAGAACGACAGACAATGTTGTGATTCTCTCGAATGAACGGAGTTCCAATTTCTTAACTTTGACGGGTTCAATTCGTTCTTCAACTGTTTCAGCTTCTTCTTTGCAAGCTGTCATAAGCAATACACTGAGAAGCGGAATGATTACAAATAATTTCTTCATATTCTGTATTTTTTATTATTTCTTAAACCAATTCATCTTAACTCCAATAACTGCTTGAATGCCTTTTGCGTGTTGAGCAATGTCAATATTGCCTGCATATAGTTTGTATGAGCATTCAATAAGTTGGTCGAGGCATTAGTCAGGTCAAAAGACGAAACTGTTCCATATTGGTATTTGTTCGTTGTACTTAACATAACACGTTTCATTACCTCAACACTGTTCTTCTGTGTCTCGAAGTTTTCGTATGCGGACACAAGGTTGTGTTTCACTTGATTGTATGATATTTCCAACTGGTTTTTTGCATCTGCCAAATCATTCTCAGCCTCCATTCTTGCTATCTTCTTCTCGGTTACTCCTGCTGCACGTTTTCCTGACGACCATATTGGTACGGCTAATGTTATTCCTATAGTGTTTGGAGGTGTCATATTCATACCCTCATCTTTTCCAAAATAATTTTTTGCACTATACTGATGATATGCCGAAAGTGTCGGCACATATGCCATCCAATTCAGCAGTTCATTCTTCTTGGCAAGTTCCAAATTCTTTTCTGCCAAGCGGTACGAATTGTTATCTTCCACATTGAAATCACGTTCCAATAGTTTGACAGCTTCATCAACGTTCAGCACATTCTCCAATTTATCAGTCAACACAAGTTGACTATGTGAATCAGCCCCGATTGAGAATGCCAATGAATTGTAAGCCACCTCAAGAGCTCGGCGCTGATTTGATAACGTATTTTCCATCTGTGCAACTTGCACTTCAATTTGGTCTGCATCAGTTTGTTCAGCAGCACCAACATTGACAGCAGATGATGTAAGTTTATGCAAATGTCGAAGGTTCAAGACACATGTATCCAATAGATTGTTAGTCTTTTCCATAGCCAAAATGGTCAAATACATTGTCTCGACATCAACCACAAGGTCAAGTTCTGCATTGTCGCGATTTATTTCCTGCATATCAATAGCAATGTTGTTCAACAATGTAGCAACTACCATCTGTCCGTTGATTGCCACTGAGGTTTGAAGCCCTAACGTTCCATTAGGATTCATCGGAATTGCCATACCTTGGATTTTCATCTTGTAACCACACATACTGTTGTATGTCATATTCAAATCCACTTGTGGCAACATAGCTGCTATCGTCTGCCAACGTTGCGCATGCGCTTTTCGAACCTCATACGAAGCATTCTGCAATGCCCTATTCTGTTTCACTGCAAGTTCTCTCGCTTCACTGAGCGAGATACTCAGGAATTCTTTCTGCTGAGCCTGAATCAGGTTCAGAAAGAATGTCATCATAAAAAACAATAGTGTTATACGTTTCATATATTTATAGTGTATTTTTTTCTGCTTTTCTCTGTTCGTATCTCTTCATTCCAGTCTCGTTGCATACCAACCTCAGAAATGCATCTATACCGAAACCGGTTTTATCAGCCAAAGTCGTTCCTTCAATTTTTGCATTCAACATCACTGTCGTCATCCCGGTGAGAAAAAACGAGGTCATCTTTACATTTAGTTCTTTGCGAAACATTCCCTGTTCTTGACCTTTTATCAGAACTGCTCTGACATTACGTCTGTCTATCACATTCATTCTGTCCGTAAAATCATTCATCAGATGAGGATAATACTTCTTCAAGTCATAAATAAACGCTATGTGACGGTCAATAACTGATTGTTTCGATGCAAATTTCCACCCGTGTTCCAATATGACGTCAACCATATTCTCATCCACTCCATATTTTGGCAACTCGTTTTCCTTTATATCACACCTTCTATCCAACAATGCTTTTACCAACTGCTCCTTCTGTCGGAAATATTGGTAAAAAGTTTTCTTCGAAATGTGCAATTCATTGCAAATGTCATCTATAGAAACACTACGCAATCCGTATTTCAGGAATAGCTGTTCTGCCATGTCTATCAGTTGTTCCTTCATATTATTTATTCAGTTTTTTCCAATTGAGAACACTTCCACAAAAACGGCTGCAAAGTTACATCTTTTTTTTGGAATGCAAGCAATATACAAAGTTAAAAAATGTTATTCTTTATATCATATTACGTAATCCATTATATCTCAATCGGTTCAGGAAAACTTTTACAATAACAAAAGTTTTCAAATAGTCAAATTCAAGTACAATAAAAATATGTTGATAAATAATTCGCAGTTTAAGACGAAAATTAAAAAAAAATCTGTAACTTTGCAGCGAACAACAAAACTTATTCATTCCTAATACAAATGTTTCCTTATAAAGTCTTTGCGGGAACCAACAGCCGCCCACTGGCAGAAAAAATGTGTCAAAAACTTGGCTGCGAACTAGGCAAATGTACTTGCCAAAAGTTTTCAGATGGCGAATTTGCCGTTTGGTATGACGAAACCGTCCGTGGTTGTTACGTTTATCTCGTACAATCAACTTTTCCAAACGCAGATAATCTAATGGAGCTTATGCTCATGATTGATGCAGCAAAACGCGCATCTGCCTACAAAATCATTGCTGTAATGCCTTATTTCGGTTGGGCTCGTCAGGATCGTAAAGACAAGCCAAGAGTTTCAATCGGTGCAAAAGTTGTTGCCGATATGCTCTCTGTTGCTGGTGTTGACCGGATTATTACTATGGATCTCCATGCAGACCAGATTCAGGGATTCTTTGATATTCCTGTTGACCATCTCTACGCATCAACAGTTTATGTACCTTTCATCAAGTCACAGCAACTGCACAACCTCGTTATCGCATCTCCTGATGTCGGAGGTTCAAAACGTGCTTCCACCTATGCAAAGCATCTTGACCTACCACTCGTCCTTTGTCACAAAACTCGTGCCCGCGCCAATGTTGTCTCAAATATGAGCATCATCGGTGACGTTCAAGGCAAAGATGTTCTCATCGTTGACGATATGGCTGACACGGCAGGCACACTCTGCAAAGCTGCTGACCTTATGATTGAAAATGGTGCTTCAAGCGTCCGCGCTATGGTCTCACACGGTGTCCTTTCAGGCAAAGCCTCCGAAAATATTATGAACTCAAAGCTCACCGAACTTATCATCACCGATTCCATACCTTTCGATACGACAAAATGCCCTAAAGTACACGTCATTTCAATAGCAGGTATGTTCGCTGAAACTATCCGTCGTGTCTATAACAACGAATCTATATCAACACAATATTTAATGTAATATTACTATGAAAAAATTATTCTTTTTGGCTTCTATTGCCATTATGCTTATCTCAGTTAGTTGCAGCAAAGACAGCGACAGCAACCCAGATGGTCCTGAAAAATATGTTGGGACGTACTATGCTGCATCAAAAGGCTCAGTCGATTATCAAACAGACAGCAACACCACCAAACAAATTCCTATCCTTCTCTTCGACACAATAAATATTTCCGTTGACCCAGCAAACAACAATGCTCTCATTTGCAAAGGCAAGATTTTCAAGGGAAATGCAGTTGTCACTGACCAAGGCTTCAAGTTCGATGACATCACCTACGAATACACAGGCGAAGGTATCGGCTATACTTACAAGCTGAGTCTCAACATCACCAACGATTATGCTTCATTCTTGCTTGGTCTTCTCTCTTGGAACTCAACAATCACGGGCGAAATATCTGGTGGAACAATTGGTGTTGGAGTCGAAAAAGGTGTCACAGGCTCTCTCACTACTACTTGCGTCAAGAAAATTTGGTAATACAAATATACTCATCAACTATCTCTTGGGCGAACGAATATGCTCTCGCATAATCCGTCCGCCCTTCTAAAGTTATTAGATAGTCATAACAATTCACTAAGCAATTATGTATCTATTCACTTCCGAATCAGTATCCGAAGGTCACCCCGACAAAGTCGCTGACCAAATTTCAGATGCTATCCTTGATGAGTTTCTTGCCCAAGACCCAGACTCAAAAGTGGCTTGCGAAACATTCGTTACCACAGGTCAGGTCATCCTTGGCGGCGAAGTCAAAAGTCAAGCATACGTTGATATTCAGGATACCGCCCGTAGGGTCATCAACGAAATAGGATACACCCACAGCGAATATATGTTCGATGGCAATTCCTGTGGCATTCTCTCTGCTATACACGAACAGAGTGCTGACATCAACCGTGGCGTTGAACGCAAAGATAAATGGAACCAAGGTGCTGGCGACCAGGGTATTATATTTGGTTACGCCTGCAACGAGACCCCAGATTTTATGCCCCTTTCTCTTTATATGAGCCATGTACTGCTATACGAACTCGCTCAAATACGAAAAGAAGAGGAACTAATGCCTTATCTTCGTCCTGACGCAAAAAGCCAGGTAACAATCGAATACGACGACAACAATATCGCCCAACGCATCCATACTATCGTAATATCCACTCAACACGACGAATTTGACACCGACGAAGAAATGTCTGCTAAGATTCGCCACGATATTGAGACCATACTCATTCCTCGCATCAAGGACAATTACCCAGGTCTTAGAAATTATTTCAAAGGCAAATTCATCATCCACGTTAACCCAACTGGCAAATTTGTCATCGGTGGTCCTCACGGTGACACAGGACTCACTGGACGTAAAATCATCGTTGACACCTATGGTGGACACGCCTCGAACGGCGGCGGCGCATTCTCAGGCAAGGACCCATCAAAGGTTGATCGTTCAGCCGCTTATGCCACACGTTGGATAGCAAAAAACCTCGTTGCTGCAGGTGTTGCTGACAAACTTCTCGTTCAAGTCGCCTACGCAATTGGAATAGCCGAACCTGTCTCTCTCTTTGTTAACACTTTCGGCACATCACGTATCAATATGTCAGACTCTCAAATAGCGGAAAAGGTTGGCTTGCTCTTTGACCTTCGTCCTTATGCGATTGAACAACAACTCGCTCTCCGTAATCCTATATATCGCGAAACTGCCGCTTATGGTCATTTTGGCAGAACACCACGTAAGGTCACAAAGCATTTCGGCAACCGCTACGAAGGGTACAAAGACATTGACGTAGAACTCTTCACTTGGGAGAAACTTGACCAAATAGAAAAAATAAAAAAAGAATTCAAGTTATAACATGAACTTTACAGAAACAGCAAATCTCGTTTTCGACAAGGCTGTCAAAGATTACCACCTCACAGACAATGTCGATTCTAAAATGCCAAATCCATACAAACAGGGCTCTATTGAGTACGACCTCTACACCAAAAATTGGATTGACACCGTTCAATGGCATCTTGAGGACATCATCCGCGACACTAAAATCGACCCAGTTCAGGCACTTGCCTTAAAACGCAGAATTGACCACTCAAATCAAGACCGCACTGACCTTGTTGAAAGGATTGATAGTTATTTCTACGAGATGTACAGCCAGGTAAAACCCTCAGACGGTGCAAAAATAAACACAGAAAGTCCCGCTTGGGCAATCGACCGTTTGAGTATCCTTCACGTAAAACTATATCATATGAAGGTAGAGGTTGACCGCAAGGACGTTACTCCCGAGCATCACGAAAAATGCGCGAAGAAACTTGCCGTGCTTCAAGAGCAATTCAGCGACCTCACATCTGCCATCAACGACCTTCTCAACGACTACCAGACAGGCAACAAAGTGATGAAGGTCTATAAACAGATGAAAATGTACAACGATCCTGAACTCAACCCGGTACTCTACGGAAACAAGTGAAAAAAGTTGCCGTCATACGATTCTCTGCTTTGGGAGATGTCGCCATGCTTGCCCCAGTCATCAAGACAGCTGCGCAACAGCATCCCGAGGTTGAATTTACCATTATCAGCCGCAAACAAACCGCTGACATTTGGTCTGATTTGCCAGTCAACATCCACTTTTTCGGAGCAGACCTAAAAGGTCGCCACCAAGGTACAAAAGGTCTAAAAACTCTACTGAACGACATTGACTACCGCAGTTTCGACGCTGTTGCAGATATGCACTCGGTTCTGCGCAGTTGGTATATGGATTTCCTCTGGTTCTCTGCTGGCATTAAAGTCTGCAGAATAGACAAAGGACGCAAGGCAAAACGCTGGCTAACCTCAAACCTCAACCACAACAAACGACAACTGAAAACCACAATACAGAGATACGTTGACGTACTGAATTCTCTTGGAATAAGCACAACGCTACCACTCCCCGAAATCTCAGATGGAGAAGGTGTTGGCATCGCACCTTTTGCTGCACAACGTGGCAAAATCTACCCACTCGAAAAGATGGAAGACTTAGTCCAAAGGCTCTCAAACGACCACAAAATCTATCTCTTTGGTGGAGGAAAAAGCGAAATCACCTTATTAGAAAGTTGGGCTGCGAAATATAACAATGTCACTTGCGTTGCTGGCAAATACTCTCTGAAAAAGGAACTCGAAATCATACAGGGACTCAAAGCCATGATATGTATGGATTCGGCAAATATGCACCTTGCTTCGTTAGTTGGCACACGCGTAATCTCCATTTGGGGAGCAACTGACCCTAAAGCAGGGTTCCTCGGATGGGGACAATCACCCGAAGATTGCATATACCAAAATTTACCTTGCCGACCTTGCTCAATATTCGGCAACAAAAAATGCAAATTCGGTGACTATCGGTGTCTGAACATTGACATTGATGCTATTTTGCAAAGACTTAGTCTAAAATAGCCATAAACCTAAGGTGAGTACTATAGGTGAATTCTAAAAATTCACCGTTAGGAAAGAAAAATAAATTGCAGAGAACGAAAAAATTATCAAAATAATTCGTACCTTTGCACCCCGAAAACAAGCAAAAAAGAAAACTAAAATTATATGGACAAAACAAGTTATGCTATCGGTCTTAGCCTTGGTCAACAGTTGGCACAGAGCAACATTAAAGGCCTTGATTGGCAGTCTTTTGCTAAAGGTGTAGAAGCCATATGCGAAGGACTTAAACCAGAAATTTCACTTGGAGAAGCACAGCAACTCCTTACCTCTTATTTCAAAAAAATTGAAGACGAAGCCGCTAAAGCAGGCGAAGCCGCACGCAAAGCTGGCGAGGATTTTCTCAAAAAAAATGCGCAGCGCAAAGAAGTAACCGTTCTTCCAAGCGGTCTTCAGTATGAAATCCTCACTCCTGCCATTGGTGTTAAACCAACTGAGAAAGACCGCGTACGTGTTCACTATCACGGCACACTCATTGATGGAACAGTTTTCGATAGTTCCGTACGTCGTGGCGAGCCAGCCGAATTTGGCGTAACTCAGGTCATCAAAGGTTGGGTCGAAGCACTCCAACTTATGCCTGTAGGCTCAAAATGGAAACTCTTCATTCCTTACAACCTCGCATATGGCGAACATGGCGCAGGAGCTTCAATTCCTCCTTACGCTGCACTTATCTTTGAAGTAGAACTGATTAGTATTTTATAAACAATGAAAACAAAATTATTTGCTGCAGCCCTAATTATCGCTGCAACGCTTCTCTCGTGCAACAGCGGTCACTGCTCTGCAAAAATCGAAAATCACGTTGACTCAGTCAACTACATGTTTGGTATTGTCAATGGTGCTGGCATACGCACAAACGTACTCAGCAAAGACACTTCAGACGAAAAATCCATCAACCTCTTCTGCGAAGGGTTCGAAAAAGTTTGGGGAGTAACCGAAGGCGATGAATTTGTAAACATCACAGGCTTCCGCACTGGTGCAACTCTCGCTAAGGAAATCAACTCAGGATTTCTTTTTTCTGACTCTTCAATCGAGGCTAAAAAAGACCTTATCATTGAAACTTTTGAAAACACAATGAAAGGCAAATCTTTCTGCATGGATGGTGATTCCGCTCTCGTTTATCTTCAAAACATTGTTTCAGGTGCAATGATGACAGGACAACCTGTCAACCCAACAAAAGGTCAGACTGACACTATAAACATGTGTGTCGGCTTTTTCAATGCTCGTCAGGCTCGCACCTATGTCTTGGGCAAAGACACTACAGACAAAGACATACGCAACTTCATGAAAGGTTTCCGCAAAGGTATTGACATGAAAGAAAAAGACGAGAAAATGCTTGTCGGTATGAACATCGCCGCTCAATTCACACAAGGTCTCAAACAAGACAGTTTCCTTTTTGGCGAAAAAACCCTTCCTATCGTTTGGGAAGCAATCGGCCGTGGCGTAATTGATGGCGTCCGCAACGACAAAAACAAGTTGATGACTGCTGACGAGGCAAGCGAATACCTCCAAGATATGATTAAGAAAATCCAAGAGGAAAAGAACGCACCTGTCATAACCGAGAACAAAGAATTTCTTAGACTGAATGCCGAAAGGCCAGAGGTTAAAACAACTGAATCCGGTCTCCAATACGAAATCATAAAAGAAGGCAAAGGTCCAAAACCTACCTCTACTGACAAAGTTAAGGTTCACTACACAGGAAAACTTATCAACGGCACTGTATTCGATAGCTCTGTTGAGCGTGGGGAACCTATAGAATTTGAACTTAACCGCGTAATTCAAGGTTGGCAGGAAGGTCTTCAACTTATGACTATCGGATCAAAATACATCCTCTACATTCCTTACGAACTCGGATATGGGGAACGCGGTGCAGGCGAACAAATTCCAGGCTACTCTACCCTTATCTTCGAGGTTGAACTTCTTGATATCATAAAATGATAACTGACGCTCGCACAAGAACTCATCAACTGGCTCTCGAAGTCGCCAACCATATGGCTGTTGCTGCTATGACAGCACCAAAAGGTAAAGGTGCTGATGACATTGAGTGTATCATAGTTGATGGTAAGGAAAAAGAGATATTGGCTGACCAAATGCTACGTTTGGCAGATGGTCAGCCCAATGCCTCTTTCGCCCGTGACGCAAACAACATCCGCATAGCTGAATGTGTTGTCCTGATTGGGTGCAAACATTTGCCTTTAGGTCTGAATTGTGGACACTGCGGATTTCCTAAATGCGGTGAAAAACCTCATAATGTTCCTTGCGTATTCAACGTAACTGACTTGGGAATAGCCGTTGGTTCAGCTGCCTCTGTTGCAGCAGACAATCGAATTGACACTCGTATAATGTTCACAGCAGGATTGGCGTGTATGAAACTCAACTGGCTCGACAGTTGCACTCCAATATACGCACTGCCGTTATCAATATCATCCAAGAATCCGTTCTTCGATAGAAACAAATAAGACACTGATAAAAAGCCTGCTTCAACAAAAACGATGACAGGCTTTTTTTGTACCATATAAGAGTGTGTTCTATAAATGAAAACCAACAATATAATATATTCTTTTACTGTCTTTATCTCCCTCTCCATTCTTCTTTTCGTCTCAGGTTGCGACAAGAAGAAAGACTATTCATACAACTCTGATTCAAAACAGGAAATCATTGAACGTATTCTTGACAATCCTGATTCTGCTTTGATTATCATCAACACTGCCGTAGAAAACAAACATATAACACCAGAATTTGGCGAATATCTATACGCAATCTACAACTTCTACATCACCAATAATTATGAATACAGCATTTACATACTGAACAAACTCTGCAGTAACAAAAAGGATATTCAGAAATACTCTACCACAAAAGATTGTCTTTACCCTGACATTCTGGTTTTGCTGACGCAATCCTATTTTCAACTCGGTAATTACTCATACGCAATGCATTATGCAAAAGAGGCATCTACGGTTTGCAGAGCAAAAAAAACTGACAAGGTTTTCCTTTCGAGTGAAATGGACTGTATCCAGGGATATATTCTTTGCAAAATAGGATACACAAGAATTGGACTCAAACGAATGGACGAAGCTCTTGATTTCACTTCAAAAAGCAATCATTTTCTTGCCTTTCAATCTCGACTTGATTGTATCAATATGAAACTTGCCGTTCTCTATAGCCTGGACTCTTGCCAAAATATCATCTCCACATGCAACAAATATATTACAGAAATACAAAACAGCGAAAATCTTGACAATATACCTAACTCATATCTAAACAATAATAAACTAAACGATTTTAAGGACATACACATCGGCCTTTTACTCGCCTACAAAAGTAGCGCATTAGCTAAACTTGGACAATACGATTCGTCCAAGATAGTTTTGGAACAATGTCTCAAGACCAAATGGGGCAAAGCTCACGAAACCAAAAGTCCACCCCTTTTCAAAGCATACGCAAATCTCGGCTATGACGAAAAATTATCAACAACTCTATCTTATTTCAGAAACAGATACAAAAATGACTCTGCCAGAATAGAGGTCGTTCAGATTCTTGAGGAACGTGCTATGATGGCACTGAAAAACAAAGACACAGCTTCGGCTTACGATTTCACGGCAAGGGCTAAAAACATTCAAAGTCTTATTTTCAAACAAGAAATTTCAAACCAAATAAGACTTAATGACAAACTCTACAAAGACAAATTGAAAGAAAAACAAAAAAAAGAGATTGCTGAACTCAGAACAACCGTTATCGTGGTACATATCGTAATATTTTTACTGATTAGTATATCTGCACTACACCTCTACTACCACAACAAGAAAGTCAAACAATTAAAGAATGCATACAAACTGCTTATGGAAAAACAATCCATAATCGACTCAAACATAAACATAGTCACATCGGTCAATACTGAAAAAGAAAAACAACACTCTGTTTTGTATGACCGCATTCTCCAAGTAATGGAAACTTCTAAACCTTACCTAAAAGAGGACTTCACAATCAACACTCTTGCCGAACTTGTTAACAGCAATGTCAGTTATGTCTCCCATGCAATAAATTTTATTACAGGCAAAACATTTCCTCAATGGCTCGCCGACTACAGAAACCATATAGCTATCAAGGCACTGCAAAAAAATACAAATCTCACAATCAACGAAATCTGCATTCTCACTGGACATAACACTCGCGAAACCTTCTCACGCCAATTCAAAGCTCTGAACAGTATGAGTTTTTCTGAATTCAAGGAGCAAATAAAAAATGATTCCAATACGTAATATACAATTGATAGCGTCCGTTAAAGTTATTACCGAACCATAAACAGAAAATACTGTCCTTGCAGGCTTTTTCATCCTGCGGTCAGGAACGTTTTCCAGACCTCCCACACGAACAGAGAAACATATGGGTGGTTCTATTAATTATGTTTGTATGTTATATCATAGGATGGTTCATTGTTGGACGCTTTTGAGTTTATTTTT
>JAGHVI010000102.1 GCA_018064385.1 Candidatus Minthenecus merdequi | reverse complement strand
TTTTGCTTGCGTCACCCAAAATCACCCATTATTTTCACTTAACTGGCTGATATTCATTTTGCGCCATTTGATGGCGCAAAAAAGTGATGAAGTCAAGAAATGTTGTACCTTTGCCGAATATAATTGCATGGCATTATATTGTCAGTGTGAATTGCGAATCAGATATAAATCAACAAATTATGCAGAAGTGTATCATATATTGCCTGATTGCTCTTTTCTCTTTTTGTTGCGTAAAGTCTGCTGCGCAAGAACAGCCTACTGCCGAACAACGGGAGTTGTGGAGTAAGCCGGACTTCGTTCAAGCATCATTGATTGTGGCTGATCCAGGAAGTGCTGTCTATTCCATTTTCGGTCATGCCTGTTTCCGGTTAGTGTGCGACCACTACGATTTGGACTATTGCTACACATACGAATGGGTGGCTGTGCCTAATGCAATGTTTCGTTTTTTTACTGGTCAACTGAAGATGGGTATGATGGCAATTCCGACCTCCGAATACCTTAATCAATATTCCGCCCAATCGCGAGGTGTGAAAGAATATCCGTTGCTGTTGACTATTGATGCCAAACGGCACTTGTGGCAGGTGCTGGACGAAATGGTGTTGCAGGGTTGCAATATGCCATACGACTATATCAAGTGCGGTTGCGCCTCCTCCTGCATCCCCATAATGGAACAGGTCTTGCGCAAAGATACCCTGTGCTACCCTCTGTCGTCGGGAGAGGAACCTACACGCCGTGAGACTCTATATGCTTTTGCCTGCGAGGCCCATCCGTGGCAGTTGTTTTTCATAAATGTAGTAGCAGGGACCGAGATAGACAAGCATCTGAGCGGCAAAAGGAATATAATACTGCCAACCCAGTTGGTTGACTTCTGGCAGCAAACGACAGTTGACGGACAACCGATGTTAGGCAGCCAGCCGCACGAGTTGCTGCCTTCTGCACCGACTGATGGCAGAAAGATTTTCACGCCGCTTATGGCAGCAATCATCTTGCTGATTGTCTCGCTGATGAGTTGGTGGCTCAACATACCTTGGTGGCAATATGTGATGTTGGGGCTTGCGATAGTCATAGGAGTTGTGGAGGTTTATCTGGTCTGCTTCACCTCGCTTCCCTGCACGCAATGGAATTGGCTGATTGTGCCGTTCAATATCCTGCCTGCCTTTTTATGGCGTTGGCGGAAATACTGGGCAGTGCCATACGCTGTCGTGATACTGCTTTGGGTGATCGTCATGGCGGCAATACCCCATCGTATGACAGACCCTGCCTGCCTGATATTGGCATTGGCATGGGCGATAGTGTTACTGCAAGATAAAGTGAAAAAACATATTCATTAATTCTATAAACTTTTATTTTATGTTAAAATCTAAATTTTTCATTGCAGCTGCTTTGCTGCTTGGTGGCATCTTGACCGCAAATGCCACTGACTGTTATTATCAAGCCGAGGTACACGCTGTCGGCCATGGCAAGATTTATGCTGACGGAAACCAGTGTATGCCGGACAGCGTTTTCCTTATGGGAGAAGATGCTTACCAGACAGAGATGTCCGCTTTGTTTCATACCCAGTCGGGAGATGGAGATTCGGCGGAAGAATTCTTGTTTATCAGCACTTTGCCTGATGCTCCTGAGTACGAACCTGTTGGTGTTAAGTTCGATAGCATTACCGATGCGATGACTTATGTTTGGGTGGACACGTGCAGTTGGACAACAGAAGAAGATGTGACGTATTTTACTCAGCGTTTTAGAACAAATTCGTCACGAGCTTTTACAGCAGACACTACTCACGGTATTGTCTATGTAATCTTCAAGATTAAAATGGAATTGATTCAAGCTGCCTGCGATTCTCTCGACAAATATGCTGCTTCACTGACGGATGAAATCGATGACAACTTGAAAAACATTATTGAGAATGGCCAAAACAGCATCCGTCAGAATGACGATGACCTTGATGCTATGAATGAAGCGTTTGACAACGCAATAGACGCAATCAACAAGTACTTGGGAGTCGGTTTGTCATATAGCCTTGCAAGCAAAAACGTAAACTATTTCAATGGTATTATATATAATGGGGACGGACTGGAAATCAAGCTCTTTGATGTTATGGGAAGAATGATTTCTTCAGGCGACGGCAACATCGAGATGTCGAATTGTCCAAACGGTATATATGTTGTTATAGACGGAAAGGGCGGAATCTTGAAAATCAACCACTACAATAGGTGATGTGATTTCCACTACGCTGGAACAAAAAATGCACTTAATAACATTCTTGGCAACGAGGAATACAACATTCGCAACGCTTATGTCCTTTGCAATGACAATGTAAATATGGCAGGTGGCATTGCCTACCTGCCAATTTACATGGTTATGTTCATAAAGCGCAAAACCATTTCTTAACCTCTGATTTGCAGTATTGATTAGATACTTGTGATTGACAAGACAATCACCCTTCTATTTTGTATTTCACTTGACAATCCACTCTGCCAAAGGAGAAGGGCAGTTGATAAGATTACCATCTTCCTTATAGTTAAGCATCGAGAATCTCAATCGTTTGTTGGGTTTGTATTTGTCGTTATATACGGATAGGCTATGTCCAGATATGCAGTTCTCGGCCTTGACTTCAACAGGGACTATATCTATGCCCATTTGGATTACAAATTCCACTTTTGCCTGACTGTCAGACTATAGAGATCCCAATTTTTTGACAGTTAAACAATTGCTTTTCTCGGCGTTTTTTTTGCCGCGGCGGGGTGGCTAACCGCACCCGCGCAAAACCCCCCCCGCCGACAGCCCCCCGCCCCCCGGGCGGGGGCGGCGGCGTGTAATTTAA
>JAGHVI010000228.1 GCA_018064385.1 Candidatus Minthenecus merdequi | reverse complement strand
GTCAGTCGGTCACAATGCCCGCATTGCTCCCTTCTTTCGCACAGCAATCTGCTAAAAATAAACTTCAAAATCGTCACAACCTAATTAATAGAACCACCCTTGAGTATTTTGTACCCCCACCGGGGATCGAACCCGGATCTACAGCTTAGGAGGCTATTGTTCTATCCATTGAACTATGAGAGCATTGCTCAGAATGGTTTTTGCACGGTCTGAGCACCGTGTTTTATCATCAGTGGCGACCTTTTCCGCCCCTCTGTTTGCGTTGTTGTTCAGCCATCTGCTTACGCATTGCTTCCTGCTGTGCACGTTGAGCTGCCTCAAGGCGCGCCATAAAACCAGACTTTTTCTTGCTTGGCTTGGATTCTGCCTTCTTGATAGCCTCCATCACCTTCTCCTCTGTAACAAAAAGGCGGAAGAGGTAAGTCTGGAGTATCGTTATCAGCAATGATACAAAGTAGTAATACGAAAGTCCTGACGAATAGTTGTTGAACATAAACATAAACATCAGTGGCATAAGGTACATCATCCATTTCATCATCTTGGCTGACTGGTCGTTCGAGGCCTGACCTGCCATATTGATTTTGGTGTAAACGATATTTACAATGGTCATCAGCAGACAGAACAGCGAAATGTGATTGCCGAAATATGGAGTGATGATTGGAATATAGGTATTCCAGGACACAATTGCATCGTATGACGAGAGGTCTTCTGCCCACAGGAAACTCTGCCCACGCAACTCGAAACATGTAGGGAAGAAACTGAACATTGCAAAAAGCACAGGCCACTGCAAAAGCATAGGCACACAACCATTCAGCGGACTGGCACCTGCCTTGCTGTACAGTGCCATAGTTGCCTGTTGACGTTCCATAGGTTTGTCGGCTGGAATACGCTGGTTAATCTTCTCGATTTCCGGGCGAAGTATGCGCATTTTTGCTGACGACATAAGAGGTTTCCACATCAATGGGAAGACGCAGATTTTCACTATGATGGTCATCAAAAGGATGATTATGCCGTAGTTGCTGAACCACTGACCGAGGAAGTTGAAGAGTGGTATTATAATCAATGTGGTAATCCAACTGAAAATCTTCCACCCCATAGGGATTATCTTGTAAAGTTCAAGTTCCTCATCTTCATTTTCCACATTATCATCATACGAACGGAGCACCTTATACTGGTTAGGTCCATAGTAAGTAGATATAACAGTCGCCTTGTCTCCTTTAGGATCGAAAGGCAAGGAAGCACTCATCTTGTGGTTACGTATGAACTGCGAGTTGTCAGGCATCACCTCGCTTTCAACCTCAGTACCGGTGAATGACTCCCTGGCAATAATAATCTGCGAGAAGAAATGGTCTTTGAACGCCACCCAATTGACTTTGCCTTTCAGTCGCTCCCGTTCCGATTTTCCATCCGAAAGATCTTCTACATCGTCGGCTGTATATTTATAGTTGAGTGCTGAGTAACGAAGCTCGAAGCGGCGACCTTTCTCGTTCTGTCGCACCAATTGCTGTGCCTGGATATCAATTGACTGAACGTTCTGTGCAAGAATATCATCAACGTCGTGCGATTTTATACTCAGCGACGTCATATATTCATCTTTTGGAATGTCGTATGTGAAATCAATCCACCGTGCGGAATCTACCGACAGACGCATTGTGACGCAGGTCGCTGAATCTGTATTTTTTATTATTGGAGAAAAGAAAAGTTCGTCAGTGTTGATGACTCTGTTGCGTGCGACAAAGACAAAATTGGTCTTTGACTCGTCACAGTCGAACAGTTTGTATGGTTTCTTGTCATAACGCTTTTGTCCGAGGATTTCAACACTTTTCACCCGTCCACCTTTGTTGGTGAATATCATTCTCAGTTTACCGTTTTCGATGGTGTCAAGTCTCTCAATGCCTATTGCCGAAGCTGCGAAAGCTCCATATTTCTGCTCAAGGCGTGCCGAATCCATCACTCCTTCGCCTATTGCGGCAAGCGAATCCTGACGAGCCTGTTCCCGTTCCGTCTCAATATGTCTTGCCAATGCGTCTGCCTTAACTGCTTCTATCGAATCACGAACGTGCCGTTGACGAGCCAACTCTTCCTCGCTCGGACGGTTCAGCCAACTGAAGCCCATAATCACAAGGAAGATTAGAATCAGTCCTATTATTGTGTTTTTATCCATCTGTTATTGTTTTTGGATTGCAGCCCTCACAAAACTAAGGAACAGAGGGTGAGGTTTGAGTACTGTACTTGAATATTCTGGGTGGAACTGCACACCGATGTACCAAGGGTGGCTGTTCAGTTCTATTATTTCGCCAAGACCGGTTTCTGGGTTACGGCCAGAGACTGTCATACCGTTTTTCTCGAACTCATCGGTATAATGGTTGTTGAACTCAAAACGGTGACGGTGACGCTCGCGGATCTGTTCTTTGCCATAAACTTTCTGAACCTTGCTGCCTTCTGCAAGTTTGCATTCATAACCTCCCAGTCTCATCGAACCGCCTTTTTCCAGAATGGTTTTCTGTTCCTCCATCATATCAATCACCTTATGTGCTGTGTTGGGGTTGATTTCTGCAGTATGAGCATCGGCAAGTCCAAGAACGTTGCGCGCAAATTCAATAGCCATAACCTGCATACCGAAACAGATGCCAAGGCAAGGCACTTTTTTTTCGCGTGCAAAGCGGGCAGCCCTTATTTTGCCTTCAACACCACGTTCACCGAATCCTGGGGCTATGAGTATTCCTGCATAACCTTGCAGCTTTTCATCGACGTTCTCGTCTGTGATGTCGTCCGAAAGAATCATATCAAGTTTCAGTTTCCTGTCGTTGTATGCCGAGGCATGGATAAGGCTCTCGCTTATTGACTTGTAGGCGTCAGGCAGAGCCACATACTTTCCCACCAAAGCTATTTTTACTGTCTCTTTTGCACTGTGCAGATGGTTGAGGAATTTGTTCCATTCGTCCATATCTGCCACTGTTGCATCGGGGTCATACCCTAAACGTTTGAGGACTACGCGGTCCAGCCCTTCCTTCTGCATATTGATGGGCACTTCATATATTGTCTTTGCGTCCGCGCTCTCAATGACAGCCTCAAGGTCAACGTTACAGAACTGAGCCACTTTGCGGCGCATATTTTCGCCTATATGGTGTTCTGTACGGAGAACCAGCACGTCTGGCTGGACACCCTCCTGCTGAAGTTCCTTGACCGAGTGCTGTGTAGGTTTGGTTTTCAGCTCGCCTGCAGCTGCAAGATAAGGCACATACGTCAAGTGTATGCAGAGGCAGTCCCTACCCAACTCCCACCGCATCTGCCGCACCGACTCGATATAAGGCAAAGATTCAATGTCGCCTACCGTTCCTCCTATTTCGGTTATTACGAAGTCCAGGTCATTCTTTTTGCCGCAAGCCTTGACGCACCTTTTTATTTCGTCTGTTATATGGGGAATTACCTGTACCGTTTTTCCAAGAAAATCACCGCGACGTTCACGTGTGATTACGTTCTGATATATTCTTCCTGATGTTACGTTGTTTTCGCGCGATGTATGAACGTTCAGGAAACGCTCGTAGTGACCAAGATCCAAATCACTCTCATAACCATCGTCTGTGACATAACATTCGCCATGTTCGTATGGATTCAGAGTTCCTGGGTCAATGTTTATGTATGGGTCAAGCTTTTGGTTCGTCACCTTAAATCCACGAGCTTGAAGCAATTTTCCGAGCGAGGCAGAGATTATTCCTTTACCTAACGAAGACGCAACTCCACCTGTTACAAATATATACTTGGTAGCCATATCTGAAAAAAATTTCGCTGCAAAGGTAATCATTTTAATTGAAATAATTGCCACTTTACGAAAAAAAGTATTCAAAAAATTTTGTTGGTAACTAAAAATGTTGTACTTTTGCACAAAATTTAGGGTGGTTCTATTAATTAGGTTGAGACGATTTTGAAGTTTATTTTTAGCAGATTGCTGTGCGGAGGAAGGGAGCAATGCGGGCATTGTGACCGACTG
>JAGHVI010000149.1 GCA_018064385.1 Candidatus Minthenecus merdequi | reverse complement strand
TCTGTTTTTACTTCGCTTAAGACCCATCTTAGGCTGCATAATGGGATGAGCCTAGAGCATAAGAAAACCTTTATAAGGTCTTTTCTTAAAGTGAGTCTTCCGCCGAACGGGGGGGGGGAGGCCGCCCCCGTCGGAGGGAGGAGGATCACCAAAAATGTCTATTACTAAAATTTTAATGTGATTTTATCACCAAAAATGTCTATTAGTCCCTTTTTTGCGAAAAGTTGTGAAATCAAAAGTTGATTATCAAGGTATTACAAATCACAAAAGTGTGTTTTCAGACTTTTTAAAGTGGACTCTTTATTCAAGTTTCGCATGTTCAGCCTGGAAGGCTGTACTATGAGTAACCGAGTACGAAGTGCTCGGTATATCAGCGACATACTGTGTCTGCCTGGAACACTCGTGCAAGTGAGTGCAGAGTCAAGCTTTGCTTGAACTCGTGCCGAGTGCAGCCGAGTGTCGAAATTCTCAATGGCAGTACCTTGTAGCGACAATGATGCACACATTCAAGGTAGTGGCTTCCAGCCACCGGCTCGTCAGAGAGTTCTCTCCTTTGGGCATATCCTCTTCGCTTCGTTGGAGAGTATGTACCCAGTTACTAAGATACTGGTTTCCAGCCAGAACAGAACTTGCGAAACTCACCTTATTTACATTTTGCGTTGTATCGTATCACCTGTCCTTTCCAATTCTACTGCACCTGTCAGATAATCCTGCATCACATCAGCCTTTATTCGGTAAAATTTAGGCTTCTGTACTGACGGATATTTCTGAAATATAGCACGATTGCTGGCAAACCATCTATAACTCTCGAAAAGGTTACATCTCTCAAATGCATCCCAAATATCAAAAATCCTAGTCTTTGCTACTACTGCCATACCAATATCTCCATCTTTCAATTCGCCAACAAAAACATACCTGATTGTAGTTTCTGTACTTATTAACAATTCGTCTGACGCATTGAATCTTATCCCAATGTCTAACCCGTATTTGTCGTTCAATTCTTTCATCTTTGCCCTAAACAGATGTCCGTGTGGCGAATCGTCCTGCAGGTTGTTGTGCATTATGTAATAATGTATCATCTCATGTACAATAGTCTTGTCTATCTCCTCTTTCGGAAGATCCAATCTCGTACTTATCTCAATCCAGATATCATAGAATACTGTCTCGCCAATTACGTTTAATTTCTTCTTGAAATGTGTCAAACCTACCGATGTGGTTCTGTTGTTCAAACCAATAGGCGGCACTGGCAACTTGCCCTCAAAACATAGTTTGTTGAAGTAATCAAAGCGTTCTTGTATGAATCTAACGGTTGGTATCATTTTTTTTTCTATATTTGTTTGCTTGTTCGGATTATTTGTTGTAAATTTGCAGTGCTTTTAACTGATAATACTATGAAAAGAGTTTCCCCAGAATTTATCACTAAACTCGAACAAAACGAGATTTTTGTTTTTGGTTCAAATCTCGCAGGAATGCACGGCGGAGGTGCCGCTCGTATTGCCTATATGCACTTTGGTGCTATTATGGGGCAAGGCGTTGGACTTCAAGGACAATCCTATGCTATACCAACAATGCACGGTGGGGTAGAGGTCATCAAACCTTACGTTGACCAGTTCATCGAATTTGCAAAACTGCATCCCGAACTTAAGTTCCTTGTTACGGCAATAGGTTGTGGCATAGCTGGCTTCTCTGCCTCCGAAATAGCTCCTTTGTTTGCTTCTGCTTGCAATGTCGAAAATATTTTCCTGCCTCAAAGTTTTTGGAATATCTTTGAAGGTTGAACTTAAATAGTATAAACAGCTTCAATATCAACGATATAGATGTCGTGTAGCGAACCTCCTGGCTTGTCGTTATACCAACGTCCATATACATTATTATCTATAAAATACTCTTCTTTCATCGGTGATTTGAACAATTTCTTACAATCCAATGTGAGCCTTGCTTCCGCAAATGTCATCGCTCCACTTTCCAATTTCAAAGGTGTCAAACCTGTTGCTGCTATTTTATCCAAATCCCTTCCGCTTTTTGTTCCACACAATTGCAATGCTTTGCGGTATTTCTCATCGTAGAACGAAAGGGTCATCCTGTCGTTTCCCTCTGTGAATTTATGTGTGTAACGTTCGGGCCTGATAAATACGTATGCCACAGGCTTATTCCACAACCAACCTAAGCCTCCCCACGATGCAGTCATCATATTTAAGGGTGGTTCTATTAATTAGGTTGAGACGATTTTGAAGTTTATTTTTAGCAGATTGCTGTGCGAAAGAAGGGAGCAATGCGGGCATTGTGACCGACT
>JAGHVI010000103.1 GCA_018064385.1 Candidatus Minthenecus merdequi | reverse complement strand
GTCAGTCGGTCACATAGCCCGCTATGCTCCCTTCTTCCGCACAGCAATCTGCTCAAAACAAACTTCAAAAACCCTCAAAATGAATTTATAGAACTCACCTTTTGAAAATAAATAAACAATAATATGCAAACAGTATCTGGAAAAGACTTGGCTGCCTCGATTAAGGCACGCCTTGCCGAACAGGTAAAAGACTTGATGTCCAAGTATGGACGTCGTCCAAACCTTGTAGTAATCCTTGTTGGCGATGACCCAGGCAGCAAATCGTATGTTGCAGGCAAGACCAAGGCAGCAAATGTTGTCGGTATTGAAAACTCGCTTGTGACTTATGATGCAACGGTCACTCAAGAAGAGCTTTTGAAACGTATTCAAGAACTGAATTCCGACCCATTGGTTGATGGTATTTTAGTTCAGTTGCCTCTCCCTAAACATATTGACGAGGAGACTATTCTCAATGCAATATCACGAGACAAGGATGTTGATGGTTTTCACCAAATCAATGCTGCTGACCTTTTTCAGTCGCGTATAGACTCTGACACGGTTTTACCATGTACGCCACACGGAGTAATCAAGATTTTGGAGTCAATAAATACAGAATTTCAAGGCAAAAACGTTGTAGTTCTTGGTCGTAGTAATATTGTTGGAATGCCTGTTGCCAAGATGCTTCTTGACAAAAACTGCACAGTTACCATTTGTCACAGTCGTACGAAGGATATAGCATCAATAACATCGCAAGCAGATATTCTTGTATCAGCAATCGGTCGTCCAAAATTTGTCAAGGAGAATATGGTAAAGGCAGGTGCGACTGTAATTGATGTTGGCACAGCGCTTAATCCAGAGACTGGAAAGATTTGTGGAGACGTTGATTTTGACAATGTTGCTTCAAAAACGGCATTCATCACACCTGTTCCTGGAGGTGTTGGGCCTATGACTATTGCCTGTCTAATGGAAAACACTATAAACTGCTACATAAACCACAACAAATAAGTATGCTTCTTACTGCCTTGTTACTTGCGTTGGTACTTATGCTGCCTTTGGAGTGTTTGTCCCAGAACAACTCGCCGCTATGTTTCACAGCGAGAAAAGGAAATGCGAGAGTGAGTTTTCACAAAAGGAATGCCACCCATACTATTCAATATTCGACAGACAGCACGAACTGGATTACATACACCAACCAGGATATAAACTTAAACGAAAACCAATCGGTATGGTTCAGGGCTGCGAGCGACCAGACTGTAGCCGTTGCATTTGGAGACTCTTACCAGAGTTCATATTTCAGCTTTTCATCTGGTGATACGGTGGAAGCCTCGGGCAATATAATGTCCCTTTATGGGCCGAGTTGTCCCGACCTTCCTCTACCTGATTATGCGTTTGCCGAGATGTTTTATGGTTGCGCCGCCTTGATTACGCCTCCCCAACTTCCTGCCACCACTGTGGCGCAATCCTGCTACGCAGAAATGTTCAGGAACTGCTTTTCGCTGACTACCGCACCCGAACTACCAGCCACCACGCTTGCAAAATCGTGCTATTACGAAATGTTTCGCAACTGTACCGCATTGACCACCGTACCTGATTTGCCAGCCACCACTCTTGCTCAAAACTGCTATAACAAAATGTTTTACAATTGTGCGGCACTGACAACGGCACCTGATATAGCTGCGACCACTTTGGCGGAGAATTGCTGCTTGGAAATGTTCCGCAACTGCTCATCGTTAGAGACAGCACCGACCTCGTTGCCAGCCGACACACTCGTAAAATCCTGCTACAAATGTATGTTTTATGATTGTGCGTCACTTGTGACTCCTCCTGTCCTGCCTGCCACGACGTTGGCAGAGGAATGCTACTGGGAGATGTTCCGTGGTTGCTCGTCCCTTGCCACCCCGCCCGTCCTGCCAGCCATGACAACGGCAACAAACTGCTATGACAAAATGTTCTGTGATTGTTCCTCGTTATCCGAGGCACCCGCTCTGCCAGCCACGACGTTGAGTTGGGGGTGTTATTGTGAAATGTTCAGAGGGTGTACATCGCTGACCGAACCACCTACCCTGCGTGACACGGTTCTGGTGTATTCGTGCTACGAAGCGATGTTCATTGGGTGTCAATCTCTGTCGAGGGCACCCGACCTGCCAGCAAGGACAATGGCGCCGTTTTGCTATAGGGATATGTTCAATGGCTGCACCTCGCTTGTCACGCCACCAACACTTCCAGCAACCAAACTGAATGATGAGTGCTACAGATCGATGTTCAGTGGTTGCACAGCCCTTCTCACGGCACCTGCTCTGCCAGCCACGACTGCCGATGACGGCTGCTACGAAAATATGTTCTGCAACTGCATCGCTTTGACGGCTGCACCTTCACTTCCTGCCACAAAACTGGCGGAAAGCTGCTATAAGAGTATGTTCAAAGGGTGTACCTCGCTCGTCACACCTCCCGAACTCCCGGCAATGAAGATGGCAAATAAGTGCTATGAAGAGATGTTCAATGGTTGCACCTCACTCCCGTCAGTACCGTCCCTTCCGGCTGACACCCTGGCATACGGTTGTTACACCAATATGTTCTATGGTTGCTCATCGCTGACAATGCCACCAACTCTCCCTGCCACCGTCCTGCCGTCATACTGCTATAACGCGATGTTCAGAAAATGTCCGTCACTAATCGTTGATACGGTTCCTCCAGGAAAGGAATGGATTATCTCCGCTACTACCGTGGGGGATTACTCATTGTCTAACATGCTTACTGAGACAGGGGGGACAATGAACGGAACTCCCGTGCCAAACAAGGTGTATTACATCGCCTCTGCGCCACAATATCTCGTGACCGCACTCACTGCGGATTCCACTATGGGAACAGTTACGGGAAGCGGTCTTTATTACATTGGAGACACTGCCACCCTGACCGCAACACCTGCTCCTGGGTATGCCTTCACGGGATGGGACAACGGCGAGACCGACAGTGTGATATACGTGGTGGTCACGTCCGATATAGTGATAGCTGCATCGTTTACTCCGATTTCTGCTGTCAGCGATATTGACTGTGATGGTTACAATGTCTATTCCTCAAATGGTTGCCTATATATTGTAGGTGCGCAAGGTTGCGCTGTAATGCTGTATGATTCATTTGGACGTATTGTCGCCCAAGCTCGGAAGGCGGAATATACTGAGAAATTTGATATTCCTCATCCTGGTGTGTATTTTGTATGCGCTGAGGGGAAGAAGAAAGTAAAGATTGTGGTTGCTCAATGACAAAAGTTATCGTCATCGTAGCGAAGCGCATCGTTATCGTTAATAAAAAGTGATTTCGGCAGAGCCGAAGCAGCGGTGATGGGAAGTGTCGTAAATGACGCAGAACTGGCCTGGTGCCACGCCATGGATAGGGGTAGAAGATTCAACTTTCCACACTGTCATACCATTAACCGAATCGTCCATACGAGTCAGCCGGGCAAAGTAAAAATCGGGGGTATGTCTTATTTTGAAAGAGACTTGGTCAGGGAGTACGCTGCCAGGTGTAAGCAGGTGCATATCAGTGACGTAGAAAACGCTTTTGTAGGCATCTTTAGGGTCATAGCCGTTAGAGACATAGAGAACATTGCGGTTGATATCCTTTCGTATGACGAACCAGGGTCCACCACTGAAACCAAGGCCCTTACGCTGACCTATGGTGTGGAACCAGTGGCCGCGATGTTCTCCGATTTTGCGACCGGAGTTAAGGTCAATGACATCGCCACGCTGTTCGCCGAGAAAACGACGGATATATTCATTATAGTCTATTTTGCCGAGGAAACAAATGCCTTGAGAATCCTTACGGTGGGCGTTAACCAGATGTTCGCGTTCAGCGACGAGGCGAACCTCCTCCTTGTTCATTTTGCCAATTGGGAAGAGAGCCTTGCGGAGTTGCCAATCATATAATTGAGCGAGAAAATCAGTCTGGTCCTTAACAGGGTCAGGAGTTGTGCAGAGCCATTTACGACCTTGACTGTCAAATTCAGAGTCAGCATAATGACCGGTGGCGATAAAATCGTAATTATATCCACATTTTTCGTCGAAAGCTCCAAACTTGATAATCCTGTTGCACATAACGTCAGGGTTTGGGGTAAAGCCCGAGCGGACCTTCTCAATAGTATAGCGAGAAACTTTGTCCCAATACTCGTGGTGGCAATCAACAATATCAAAACTGAGGCCATAGCGTTCGGCAATGGCTGTTGCCATTTCGACATCCTCCTCGGAAGTGCAGTTCCATTCCTCTTCTTCTTCAGGACCGATTTTGATATAGAAACAGTCAGGTTGTAAGCCTTGAGACACAAGTTTATATACAGCGACGGCACTGTCAACTCCTCCACTGAGGAGAAGGGCAATGCGTTTTCCTTCAAGATTTTCCATTGTCAGAAAATGAAGCCGATATTAAAGTTGATATACCCCATATTTGTTTTTTTCAAGACAAGGTCGTATCTGTTGAACCTGAACTGGTGTTCGTAGCCAAGACCGACAGACATAATTGTACTGTTGCTGATTTTGAAAAACAGATCGGCACCGGTTATAGGGGCTATTGAATTTGTCCAGCAGTAAGTGTCGCGGCACATATTAGGCGAAGTCCATTCAAACTTCAGGTTAGGGGCTATCGAGAGTTTGTCGTTAAGTTTGATAGGAACAAAACCGCCAAAGCGGATTCCAAGGCCAATAAAATTACTATAATGGTAGTCTGAGTTACAAGGCTTTCCTGCGTAAAGATCGGGGTTGTAATTTCTGTCACGATTCACGCCGAAACTATTATAAACGAAAAGAGCCTCCATCGAAAAGAATCGAAACGCATAGCCGAGGGAAAGGGAAAAAGAGATGCCTTGGTCGCGGAAATTGTAAGGTACCATAACCGAGCCCGAAACAATGGTACCAAAAACGGTGTGGTCTATGACTGAATTAGAACTGCCGGAAGAAGAGGTAGAACCATTTTGTGTGTAAGTAGCGGTATTTGTGGTAGTGACAGCCTGAGGTTTCGAGTCCGAGATTATGCGCCAAGCACCGAATTCGTTTATGAAAGTGACATATTCGCCATTGCGTCCTTCGAGGACAACTTCATCGTCGTTAATGATGGTATTTGTACAAACCATCTGACGCTTCATATTGCGGGCAGCCATATCGCCGGCAAGGACACGCATAGCAGAGATAACATCGCCATTGGCATTCAGATTGCGGAACAATTGGTAATTGCTTTCG
>JAGHVI010000153.1 GCA_018064385.1 Candidatus Minthenecus merdequi | reverse complement strand
GGAAAAAATTGTGGAAAAAAAGAAAGAAAAACATATTGCTATATCAGAAAAAATTCGTAAATTTGTAGGCTGAAAATACGGAACAAAAATAATGGCTGAAGAAAGTAAAATAAAAGCATCTGAAGATTACGGAGCAGACCGTATTCAGGTGTTGGAAGGTCTCGAGGCAGTGCGCAAACGCCCATCAATGTACATTGGCGACACAAGCGTAAAAGGCTTGCACCATCTGGTTTATGAAGTTGTCGATAACTCTATTGACGAGGCATTGGCAGGATTCTGTAATGACATAAACGTTATTATAAACCCTGACAACTCAATTTCTGTGTCAGATAACGGTCGAGGTATCCCTGTAGGTATGCACAAAAAAGAAGGAAAATCAGCTCTGGAAGTTGTTATGACTGTACTCCACGCTGGTGGTAAGTTTGACAAAGGCTCCTACAAAGTGTCTGGTGGACTGCACGGTGTTGGCGTAAGTTGCGTGAACGCATTGTCGGACAAACTGCACGTCGAAGTCAAACGCGAAGGCAAAATCCACGCTCAAGACTATTCGAGAGGTAAACCACTGAACGAGGTGTCCGTGATTGGTGATACAGACGAAACCGGTACTACCGTCACTTTCCACCCTGACGCAGAGATTTTCTCAGAAACTATCTATCAATACAACATCCTCGCCGCACGATTGAGAGAATTGGCTTTTCTGAACGCAGGAATAGCCCTTACGTTGACTGATATGAGAGTCAACGAAGAAAACCCAGAACCTAAAAAAGAACGCTTCTTCTCTCAAGAAGGTTTAAAAGAGTTCGTTCGCTTCATTGATGGCAGTCGCCCAACTATCGTCGGAGGGGTCATCCATATAAGCACCGACAAATATGGTACCCCTATCGAAATTGCTATGACTTACAATAATGGCTACACAGAATCGTTGCATTCGTACGTCAACAATATCAACACCATAGAAGGAGGTACGCACGTCTCTGGATTCCGCCGCGCATTGACACGTACCCTGAAAAAATATGCCGACGACAGCAAAATGCTGGAAAAAGCAAAAGTCGAAATTACAGGCGACGATTTTCGCGAGGGCTTAACGGCTGTAATATCCGTAAAAGTGGCAGAACCTCAATTCGAAGGTCAAACAAAAACTAAACTCGGCAACAACGAGGTTATGGGTATGGTTGACCAGGCTGTCGGAGAAGCGCTGACAAACTACTTGGAAGAAAATCCTTCTGAGGCTAAAACCATTGTCGAAAAGGTAATCCTCGCTGCTCAAGCTCGAAACGCCGCTCGAAAGGCAAGAGAAATGGTACAGCGTAAATCACCTCTGTCTGGCGGTGGCCTCCCAGGTAAACTCGCCGACTGCTCCTCGAAAGACCCTGCAATGTGCGAACTGTTCCTCGTCGAGGGAGACTCAGCAGGTGGTTCAGCAAAACAAGGACGTGAACGTCACTACCAAGCCATTTTGCCATTAAGAGGTAAAATCCTGAACGTCGAGAAGGTAATGCAACACAAAGCTTTCACAAGCGAAACCATCCGTGACATTTACACCGCTTTAGGTGTGACTATCGGAACCCCAGACGACCCAAAGGCTTTGAATTTGTCTAAACTGAGATACCACAAAGTTATTATCATGACTGATGCCGATGTCGATGGCGCTCACATTGCTACACTTATCTTGACCTTCTTCTTCCGCTATATGAGAGAACTTATCGAAAATGGATATGTCTATATCGCTACGCCTCCTCTCTACCTATGCCAAAATAAAGGTGGCTCGGTCAAAGAATATTGCTGGACAGAAGACCAACGTCTGGCTTTCATCGAAAAATACGGCAACGGACAAGAAGGCAGCATCAAGCAGCAAAGATATAAAGGTCTCGGCGAAATGAACTCAGACCAGTTGTGGGAAACTACTATGAACCCTGAAAACAGAACTCTACGCCACGTCACAATTGACAACGCTGCCGAAGCTGACCAAGTGTTCTCTATGCTGATGGGGGACGATGTGGAACCTCGCAGAAAGTTTATCGAAGATAACGCAACTTATGCCAATATTGACGCTTAATCTGACAATCAATAAAACTACATAAAAACATGACAATCAACATCTCAAGCAGTGTATTGCTGAATTGCATGCAACTGGTCAACCGTGTAATCGCACCAAACAACATTATGCCTATTCTGGATAATGCCTTATTCAAAGTTGAGGACTCTAAATTGACCATTATAGGCACAAATCTCGAAAACACAATCATTACTACCAAAGAGATTGAAACCACAGGTCCCAATTTTTCAATCGCACTGCCCGCAAAACTGATAACAGAAACACTCAGAAGTTTCCCTGAGCAGAACATAGAGATAGAAATCAACGAAGAAAATATGGAGGTCATAATCAAAAGTTCTACCGGTAAATACAATCTCATAGGACTTAAGGGCGATGGATATCCCGAAAACATAGACCTCAACCAAGAGATGAGACACCTCATCATACCTACTAACCAACTCTTTACAGGTGTCAGCAATACTATTATCTCTACATCTGTTGACGCCAGAAGACCTGCTATGACTGGTATCTTCATCGATATGCAGGAGGATAAACTGATTTTTGCCGCTACCGACGCTCATAAACTCACAAAAAACACATTCTCCAATATTAAGACAGATGACCCTTGCTCTTTCATAATGCCTAAGAAAACTGCTTTACTGATTAAGAGTATTCTGTCTAACAACGACACAAAGGAAGTCGATGTCTCTTTCAACGAAATGAACATTATCATAAAAACAGACGAGTTCACTATGATAAGCAAACAAATTGAAGGCAAATATCCTAACTATAACGCCGTTATTCCAAAGGATAACCCTTACGAACTTATCATTGACCGTGAAATCCTAAATAGTGCTATCCGCCGACTGATGGTGTACGCAAATCCTGCTACTTGTCTCATCAAGATGTCCGTGAGCAACAATACTATAGAACTCCGCGCTCAGGATATTGACACAAGTCGATTTGGTATGGAGACAATGACTTGCCAATACAATGGTGATGATATGATGATTGGTTTTAGAGCTACTCAAGTGGCTGATGTCCTCTCTAACATTGATAGTCAGAATGTCAGAATCAAACTCGGCGATTCTTCAAGAGCAGCTATCTTCATACCAAACGAAATTAAAGAAGGCGAAGACCTGCTACACCTCGTAATGCCTATGCTCATCAAATGATGACCAACTTATCGAATGATAAGAGAGATAACTAACCTGCTGGCTGAGGTTTACCAACGTGACGAAGGAAGAGCCATTGCCCACATCATAGCTGAAGAAGCAACAGGTCTTACCCTAGCAGAGATATTGCTCAGAGGGTTGAATTTAGATGATGTGCCAAAGGCCAAAGAGATGGTGGAAAGGGCTTTGCAAAACGAACCTATCCAGCATATAATAGGATGGACAATGTTCTGCGGGAACAGGATTAAATGTGACCGCAGAGCATTGATTCCCCGCCCCGAAACTGAGGAGATGGTGATGTGGATTATACAAAACGAGAAGAATAACAACCTGAATATAATAGATATAGGAACAGGAAGTGGTTGTATTGCCGTTGCTTTGGGACGAAGATGGAATGTCTCTGCAATGGAATTTTCAGACAAGGCAATAGAGTTGGCAAACGAAAATTTTTCAGCAAATAACGTTAATATTGATTTGGTTAAAGACAATGTGCTTAACCCCTCTCTCGTTTATGGAATGTTTGATGTTATTGTCTCTAACCCACCATATATCAAGCCATCCGAGAAAGCCACAATGGAGGCTAACGTACTTGATTTTGAACCCGAATTGGCTCTTTATACCAATGAGGACGACCCTCTGATTTTCTACAAAGCCATCGCTGATTTTGGACGTTATCATCTGAATAATAGCGGTAGATTTTATGTCGAAATAAATAGAGCATTTGGCTCAGAAACTGCTGATGTTTTCAAACATTATGGTTATAAAGATGTCAAAATAAGAAAAGATATGTTCGGTAACGACCGATTTGTAAGCGGAATATGGACAAGGTGATATTAGAAAAAATGGCAAACTTCTGCTCTCGTTCAGAACATTGTGAACAAGACGTTTTGGATAAATTACGCAGTTGTGAGATTTGCATTGAAGAAAAAAACGAGATTGTCAAGTGGCTTGTCCAGGAAAATTTCATCGATAATGCAAGATATGCCAAAGCATACGTCCGAGACAAATTCCGCTTTAACCACTGGGGAAGAAAAAAAATTTGGATAATGCTGAAAGCTAAAAAAATAGATGATGAGCTTATTCAAAATGCTTTAAACGAAATTGATGAAAAGAAATATATTGATGCGTTGAAAGAGTTGATTGAAAACCAGAGAAAGAAGATAAATGGAAAGAGCGAATATGAAATTAAAGGTAAACTATATAATTTTGCTCTGGCAAGAGGATTTGAAAGTAGCATCATTTCCGAGCTTTTATAAAAAATGCCAACCTTTTTAGGTCGGCATTTTTTATAAGTTATTTCTTCTTTTTTATAGCTTTAGTCTTGTTTGACTCGTTACCGATAATTTCAAGACATTGCTCAAGAGTGATGTGTTCTGCATCAACAGTTTTCGGTATGCGGTAATTCTCTCCACCATGCGAAATATAGACAGAATTCATACGACCACGCAACACTGTGATATCATTGTCCTCAAATTTAACAACAATTTTTGCAAGATCTGCTGCACGCTTTTCACTGATTATCTGCATTGCACGCACTAGCGTAAGCGACATAGGGTCGTCAGTCTTAGGAATCGAGACATAATTGCTTCCAAAACGCAGGTAAGGCCCAAAACGTCCAACTCCTACAATGAGTTTCTTACCCTCAAATTCTCCAAGTTCGTATGGCAGTTTGAAGAGCTCAAGAGTCTCTTCCAATGTGATGGTTTCAAGTCTCTGCCCTGCCCTAAGCGAAGCAAACCTGGGTTTATGTTCTTCATCACCTGATACACCAATCTGTGCAACAGGACCATAGCGACCTATTTTTACAAAAACAGGTTCGCCCGAAACAGGGTCAACACCCACCTGCCGTTCACCGACCTTGGCTTTCTGCACTGAGTTTGAAGCAGTATCAACATTCACATGGAATGGTGTATAGAATGTGCCAATCGAATCTACCCACTTCATTTCGCCTTCCGCTATCTGGTCAAACTGCTCCTCAACATTGGCAGTGAAGTTATAGTCCATTATATTAGGGAAATTGTCCATAAGGTAGTCATTGACCACAAGACCTATGTCTGTTGGAGAGAGCTTACCCTTCTCAACGTATGCCTTGTCAACCCTGTAGCCTTCGCTGATTTCGCCATTCTGCAGAAGAAGACTGCTATACTGACGCTCAGGATTTTCAATTTCGTGTTTGTCAACATAACCTCGCTTGATTATGGTTGAAATAATCGGAGCGTATGTAGAAGGACGTCCTATGCCAAGTTCCTCAAGTTTATGAACCAACGAAGCCTCTGTGTATCGCGAAGGCTTTGCCGTGAATCGCTGCGTAGCTAACATATTGCATAGCGAGATAGACATACCCTCCTTAATATTAGGAAGTACCTGTATCTCCTCCTGTGCATCATCATAGGATTCACTGTAGATTTTGCGATAACCCTCGAATTTGACGCACTCGCCCGAAGCATAGAATTTGTCGTCCGAGTCATTCATCTCAACTGTTACTGTAGTCCTTTCAATTTCAGCATCTGCCATTTGCGAAGCAACAGTCCGTTTCCAAATAAGGTCATATAGACGACGTTCCTGAAGTGTGCCATTGACATCGCGAACATCCACATAAGTAGGTCGGATTGCCTCGTGTGCCTCCTGTGCCCCTTTTGACTTGGTTGTATATTGATGACCATTATAATACTCTTTGCCATACAAGTCAGTTATCACCTTACGCGATGCAGCAAGTGCAAGCGATGACAGATTAACCGAGTCTGTACGCATATAAGTGATTTTTCCTTGTTCATACAACGACTGCGCAACTTGCATTGTCGTTGCAACCGGAAAACCATATTTGCGCGAAGCTTCCTGCTGAAGTGTTGATGTGGTAAATGGTGGAAGCGGATGACGTTTCATAGGCTTGGTCTCAACAGATGAAACCTTGAAACCACTTGCGGCTGCTGCACGTTTCAGAAGTCCGTGAGCCTTCCTTTTTGTCGGAATTTTCGAACGAAGTTCTGCCTTGAAACGGATACCTCCCTCTGCAATAAACTCTCCTACTATACGATATGACTCTTCTGGTTCAAATTTGTTTATCTCACGCTCACGCTCTACAACTAATCTCACCGTGACAGACTGCACTCGACCTGCCGAAAGCGATGTCTTGATTTTTTTCCATAGTACTGGACTAAGTTCAAATCCAACAATACGGTCAAGAACTCGCCGCGCCTGCTGAGCATCTACCACATTTATATTAATATCACGCGGATTTTGTATTGCCTCAAGAATAGCATCCTTCGTTATCTCATGGAATACTATTCGATGGGTTGTTTTATTCTTCAAGTTCAGAACTTCATAAAGATGCCAAGCTATAGCCTCCCCCTCGCGATCTTCATCAGATGCCAACCACACTACTTCAGCAGCTTGGGCAGCTTTGGTCAGTTCAGAGACAACTTTTTTCTTATCAACTGGAATTTCGTAGAGCGGTGCAAAACTATCCTCTATATTTATTCCTAAACCATTTTTCTTCAAATCACGGATATGCCCATACGAAGACATCACCTTAAAATCCTTTCCCAGAAACTTTTCGATAGTCTTAGCCTTTGCAGGAGACTCTACAATTACAAGATTTGATGGCATAATAAATGTTCGCTTATTCGGTTTACTATTTCGGGGCGCAAAGTTACAACAAAAAATTCAGATATACCACCTTTTTTGCAAAAAAAATATAGATGGGTGGTTCTATTAATTATGTTTTTAAGTTGCAAGGCGGATGGTTCTTGGCTGGACGCTTTTGAATTTATTTTTGCATCTTGCTGCTTGTCAGTCGGTCACATAGCCCGCATTGCTCCCTTCTTCCGCACAGCAATCTGCCAAAAATAAACTTCAAAATGGTCTCAACCTAATTAACAGAACCACCCAATAAAGAAAATTTAAAGCATAGTATAATAATATTCGCCAAAAATTAGGTTTATAAATTTATTATTCGTATCTTTGCACCAAATTTTCATATCAATTATGGACGAAGTTAAAGTTTTAGACAAAGTATTTGATTTATACATACCTTACGAAGAAATTGAACGCAGATTGGACATCATAAAAGACAAGATGCAAGCTGACCTTGAAGGCGAAAATCCGCTTTTCGTGGTAATGCTCAGTGGCGCATTCATCTTTGCCGCCGAGTTGATGAAGCGACTAAACTTTGCCGCCGAGATAGCCTTCGTGAAGGTTTCTTCGTATGCAGGCACACAATCTACTGGCGAATTGAAAGAACAGTTGAGTCTTACAAAAGACGTAAAAGGTCGTACCGTTGTCATTATTGAGGATATTGTAGAGTCTGGTCTGACAATGAAATCTATGCTCGAAATGCTGGAGAAAAAAGAGGTTAAGCAAGTGAAAATTGCCGCTGCTTTCGTCAAACCTCAACTGATGAAGTACAACATCAAAATTGACTACAAATTGATGGAAATCAAGGACGACTTTATCGTCGGCTTTGGCTTGGATTACAACCAATACGGACGTAATCTGAGGTCGGTTTATAAATTGAAAAACTAAGGTAGATTCACTTAATACGCTGTTATATGCTTAATATAGTAATCACAGGTGCCCCTGGCTCTGGCAAAGGGACACAAAGCGACTTGATAGTCAAAAACTACGGGTTGCACCATATCTCAACAGGAGATATGCTGAGAGCTGAAATCAAAGCCGGCTCCGAAATTGGACAACTGGCTGAACATATCATCGCTGACGGCAAACTTGTGCCAGACAATGTGATGATTGAGATGCTTCATAAGCAAATCCTCGAACACAAGGATGCTAAAGGGTTCATCTTTGATGGTTTCCCTAGAACAGTTGCACAAGCTGACGCCCTCGACAAAATGCTTATCAGTATGGGCGAAAAGATTGACATCCTACTGGTTATGAACGTAAAACACGAAACTTTGGTTGAACGACTGATTCTTCGTGGTCAAACCTCTGGCCGCTCTGATGACAACAAAGAAACTATCGAAAAACGCTTGGCTGTTTATACCGAAAACACTTTGCCTGTAATTGAGTTCTACCGTCAAAGTAATCGCCTGACCGAGGCTGACAACAACACTACTGTGGAAGATTGTTTCGCTCAAATCAAAAAAATCATCGATGCGCATCAATAATGGCAGAATCCAACTTCATAGACTACGCTAAAATATATTGCCGCTCAGGTCACGGAGGACCAGGTTCGGCTCATCTGCATCGCGCTAAATATGTTCCCAAAGGAGGCCCTGACGGTGGAGATGGTGGACGTGGTGGTCACGTCATAGTGCGCGGAAACAAAAACTACTGGACACTGATACACCTTCGCTACACCCGCCACATAATGGCAACGGACGGAGGTTCGGGTGGCGAGTCTCGCAGTTTCGGTGCAAACGGAAAGGACGAGTACATTGACGTTCCCTGCGGAACTACAGTGCATAATGCCGACACAGGTGAATTTATTTGTGACATCACCGAAGATAAACAGGAATTCATACTGCTGAAAGGCGGCAGAGGAGGCTTGGGCAATTGGCATTTCCGCAGTGCCACCAACCAAACCCCGAGATTTGCACAACCTGGCGAACCAAGGCAAGAGATAAATGTAATCTTTGAACTGAAATTGTTAGCTGATGTTGGGTTGGTTGGCTTCCCTAATGCAGGCAAATCAACACTGCTCAGCGTTGTCTCGGCTGCAAAACCCGAAATCGCAAATTATCCATTC
>JAGHVI010000143.1 GCA_018064385.1 Candidatus Minthenecus merdequi | reverse complement strand
TCAGTCGGTCACATAGCCCGCTATGCTCCCTTCTTTCGCACAGCAATCTGCTAAAAATAAACTTCAAAATCGTCTCAACCTAATTAATAGAACCACCCATAAGATGCTCGATATATTTCTTGACATATTATATTATGCATTCACATTGCTATACGTGATTTTGGATATGGCTGTGATTGTGGTCATTGTCTTGGAAAACAGAAATCCTGTCAAAACTTTGGCTTGGATTTTTATGCTCCTTGTCTTTCCTTTGTTCGGTGCATTGGTCTATCTGCTAATTGGTCGTAGTCACCGGAGCAAGAAAATTCTCAAACGGTGGGCGGAGGTTCATACACAAAACAAAAAAGTGAGTGATGACGAGTTGGCTGAAAAAGGAGTACCCGAGCGTTTTCGTAAGGTCTTCCGACTCTTGGACAACGAGATGGGCGACCGTCTTTATGCTGACAACAATGTGGAAGTCTATACAACAGGTCACGAGATTTTCGACTCACTCTTCCGTGACCTTGAGGCTGCTCAAAAACATATCAACATTGAGTTTTATATAATTGAGGAGGGTGCTGTTGGCAATTATTTGCACGATATTCTCGTACGCAAAGCAGAGCAGGGCGTAGAGGTACGTGTACTTTACGATTATGTGGGAGGTTTCCGACTGCCTATCGAATGGCGTAACTCTCTCAAAAAGGCTGGTGTGAAGATAAACTCCTTTCTTTCAGCGAAAAGTCTTTTGGATTTGCAGTACATCAACAACCGCAATCACCGTAAGTTGGTCATTATAGACGGAAAAATTGCTTATACAGGAGGAGTTAACATAGCCGACCGTTATCGATTAGGCAATCACTTAGGGTTGTGGCGCGACACATTCATCAAGGTAGAAGGTGCTGCTGTCGAGGCTCTGCAGAAAGCTTTTCTTGTTGACTGGGATTTTGTTGATAAAGAAAAGATTAATTTGAGTGACTATGTTGAAAAAAGAGAACAACAAGGCAACGAAATTGTTCAGATTGTCACCTCGGGTCCAGACAACGACTGGCTCAATATGCTCAACGGAATAGTTGCTGCAATCAACCGTGCAAGAGATTCTGTTTGGATTCACACTCCATATTTCATTCCCCCTGACCCTCTGATGCAGGCAATGGAGTCAGCTGCGCTCTCAGGCGTTGATGTTCGTTTGATGCTTTCCGAAAAGAGTGACTCAATCGTAGTTTCGGCGGCAGGTCGCAGTTATATTGACCAACTTCTATCTGCTGGGGTCAATGTCTATTTGTATCGTTCCAACTTTCTGCACAGCAAGGCAATAGTCATTGATGGTTACCTTTCGATTATCGGTACTGCCAATATGGATGTGCGTTCGTTCGAGCAGAATTTTGAACTTGCTGCATTTGTCTATGGGGAAAAGACAGGTATGAGTCTAATGGAAAAATACGAGTTGGATATGAGAACGTGTCGGGAACTGAACCTCACCGCCTGGCGTCACAGAACCATTTGGGTACATGTCAAAGAGTCTGTTGCAAGGTTGCTCTCGCCTATTTTCTAAAAACTACTCATATTATGCTATTATACAGCAAGATAGAATAAAATGCATATTCTATACAAAAAAATCCGAAAATCTCTTTTCTATTTCAGAAAATATGCGTACCTTTGCACCGTCTAAGGTGTGTTGTCATACATACGCCTTGGTATTTTTACACAAAGAGTGTAAGTGTTTATTTTTCAATTGTGTGTAATTTTTTAATTTTTAATTTTATACTGTTATGAAAAAAGTATTTACTTTGATTGCTGCCCTTGTATTGTTTGCAAGTGCTGCATTTGCTGCTACCATTGATGTGGCTGCTACTAGAGTTACGACTGAG
>JAGHVI010000131.1 GCA_018064385.1 Candidatus Minthenecus merdequi | reverse complement strand
ATCTTAAGGGTAGTTCTATTAATTATGTTTTTAAGTTGCAAAGCGGATGGTTCATGGTTGGACGCTTTTGAATTTATTTTTTGATAAATTACGCTGCACCGACCGTTTTGCTAAAAAGCAAAACTATAAATGCCTTGCTACGCCCTTCCTCCGCACAGCAATCTGCTAAAAATAAACTTCAAAATCGTCTCAACCTTGTTAATAGGACCACCCTTAATTCTGTTCTTGGTTATCTTTATCTTGCTCTTCCAAGGCATTACGCAGAATTTCAATATCCTGGCGGAGGGCCTCGATTTTACGTTCCAAGTCACGTATTATTGGATTCTCTTTTGGGTAGTTATGGAAGAATCCCATATTGTTCTCGTATGTTGCCAACTGCTGACGCATTGTGTCGTACTGACGACGGAGTGTATTACGGTCTTTCTGCAGGTTCAGTTGAGCGGTACGACGGATTATACGGATGTTCTTCAACAGAGGATTGATAGCCTCGCGGAACATATTGTAAATCTTGTCTTTATCGCGGAAAGGAATATGACCAATAGCGGCAAATTTGTCTTGCAGTTCTTGGAGAACCTTTTGGTCAGTCTCCTCATCACCTGATGGTTGGAATGCTTTTATCTCTTCAATGACGGCAAGTTTTGCTTCTTTATTAGCCTGTTCTATTTCGTTTTTCTCGCGGTTGGCTTCTTTACGCTGGTCAAAGAAATAGTCGCAAGCAGCACGGAACTTTTCCCATAATTCGTTTGAGTATTTACGAGGGGTAGGGCCAATTTCGCGCCATTGCTGCTGAAGTTTCTGCAATTTAGAGGCTGTTGATTGCCATTCTGTTGAGTTTTTTAACTGCTCAGCCGTTTCGACAATTTTCAGTTTCTTTGCATAATTCTCTTCATACACAGCAGTTATCTTGTCAAAAAATATGCGTTTAGCCTCGAAGAATTTATCACAAGCTTCGCGATAGCGATGATACATTTTCGAGTTTACACGATGTTCGTAAGGGTTGGTTGATTGAAACTTGTCATTGAGTTCAATAACTTGTTTTGTTTTTTCGTCCCAATCTTTTGCTGTTTTGAGTGATTCTATGTCAATATCCTCTACGATATGACAGAGTGCATCTTTTTCTGCTGTCAGAGCAGCTTCTGCCTCTTTCACTTTCTGGAAGAACTCCATGTGACGGTGGTTGATTTCGGAGGTGATTTCCTTGAAAGTGCCCCATATTTCTTCGCGGAGGTCCTTTGCTACGGGACCTATTTCACGCCATTGAGCGTGCAGGTTCTGCAGTGATTGGAAAGCCTTCACAACATCTTCAACATCAAGAAGGGCTTTTGCCTGTTCGATAAGCGACTGTTTTTGTTCGAGGTTGCGTTTGAAATCGTAGTCGCGCAGTGCAGCATTTATTTTAATCAGGTCGTAGAATTGTTCTTGATATACTTTATACTTGTTATATATATCTGTGGTTTGCTGTGCTGGTACTTGACCAATCTCTTTCCATTTATTCTGTAACTCGTGGAATTGGTTGATGACATCGCCAAGGTTGTCCGAAGGCTCAGAAAGTTTCTCAAGTTCGGCAAGAATTGCTTGTTTTTTAGCGAGGTTCTCTTGCTGTTCAGCCTCAATGCGAGCTTGATACTCAGCGCGGCGTTGACGATAGATAGCCATAAGAGATTTGAATCTATCTTCGACAGTAAGAGTTGTTTGTTGATCTGCCGTTTCTGTCGCAGTTTCGGCAGTGTTGTCTGGGGTTGGCAGTGATTCTGTTGATGCTGCCTCGGCCATCTCTGCTTCGACAGGTGCTTGAGTTTCCACATCTTCTGTAACCTCTTTAACTACAGGAGTCTCGTGAATGCTGTAGAACAGACTTTTGAGGGTTTCAACCTCATTTTTCAATTGATCCATCTCAATTTTACTATCAAGAATTTCTTGCAGTTTTGAGACGATGCTGTTACGATCAAGAACGTCGTAATTAGGATTTGTTTCCATAATAAAATAGAATTAGTACATAAAAGGTGCATATTATTGTTCCGCCATAGCGAAGCAAATTCATCATAATCTCTTTTTTGGCAGTCGTGTGAATAAATTGATACACAGCGTTGCTAAAGGAAGGTAAATGTCCAGTACAAGTGCAGAAATCCAAAATTTCTTTTGTTTATACAATGCAGCCGTTGCATTTACAGTCCAAAGCAATACAATTGATTTCAGGAGATAGCAACCTATCAGAACCTCAAAGCCCACCATCATCCATTCCGGTTTGAAATACAAAATCAGCACAAAAGCTGCAATTGTGCTAACGTAATAACAAAATCTGAAAAAATGTTCCGTAAACATTGAGAAAAGAGAACCTAAACGATAATCGCCAAGTGTTGAGAACTGAATTTTTTTCAGAAATCTCCATTCTCGATATGTAGGTTTCTCAACGCAGATGGTATGACCGGATAGAGTAGGTTCTATTTTGGTGTTCAGATTGTTGCTGTGACAATTAATCATCAAGTCATCATCGCCATACTCTTGATGTAACATTCCCGCAAAACCATTGTTTCGAAAGAATGTAGAACGTAGGTAAGCCATATTCCTGCTTGTGGCAGTATAGGGGTGACCCATCAAATTGAATCCAGACGAGCGCATTGTGTTGATAAGAGTGTCGTAGGCTATAACATGTTGTAAGAGACCTCCATTATCTAACATAACGCAGTTTCCGACTACAAATTCGACACCTGTGGTGAAATTTCTTACCATAGAATCTATCCAATGCGGAGAGAATGGTCGAGACGTAGGTTCGGTTAGCAAAAGTATGTCACCTTTTGCGGCTTTAGCACCCACGGTTATTGCCAGTTTGCGGTGTGACACAATGCGACTATCCTTTGGCAGGGAGGTCATATATAAGTGTGGATAGGTTTCGCACAAACGACGGACTACTTCCTCTGTGTTGTCCCAAGAGCCATCGTTAACCAAAATTACTTCATAGTCTGGATATGACTGTTCCAGTATCAACGGCAGGTACGATTCCAACTCTTCGTCAAGGTTTCGTGTAATTATTATAACAGAAACTTTCGGTTTTTCAGTGTTGTATATTACTTTATTATGTCGTTCACGCCAACTTGCTCTCAGTATTGCAGTATAATATATTGTGTAGTATATCAATATGATTGATAGGGATAAAACAGATATTCCAAGTATGATGTATAGCAGTGTGGTTGACATTTTTCGATTAAATATATTAGGTGTAGAAATGTTTTGCAAAGTTACGAAAATTTTTTCATCGGATAATGCGGAAATATGAAAATTATTTACTAAATTTGCAGTGTTTTTCATGGATAGCGTGGTTTGCTCAGAAAATCTTGTAAATCAGCTTTTTTCTCACTTACATTCAATTTATTTTTCGTTTATGTTCGACGAACAGCAGTATTTTGATGCGCCTTTTCCTCCGTTTGAGCCCATTCCTGAGCCCGAAATTATTGAGTCAAAGCAAGTTCAACCTCATTTAGAAGATAGGGAGGGAGTTTTTGACCAGGTAGAAAACCAAGCATATGGCTTTCTGCGTCTTTTAGAATACAATTTCCAAGCTTCGGATGACGACATTTATGTTTCTGCTTTAGATGTCAAGCGGTACAAACTTAGAACAGGAGATTATGTAAAATGTCAGGTTGACACAACTACCAAAGGCAAATATGTCGGTTGTGTTAAAATTCACTCAATAAACTACAAAGAACCAGAATTGGCTCGAAGCAGAGTACCATTTGAACGTCTTGTGCCAATCTTTCCGGTTGACAAATTTAAATTGGTGGATGACAAACCTAACGAGCCAATCTCGAATCGTCTCATTGACCTATTCACACCTATAGGTAAGGGTCAACGTGGAATGATAGTGGCTCAACCAAAGACAGGTAAAACGACATTATTAAAATCCATAGCAAATGCCATTATGAAACATCAAAAGGATGTTCATATGATTATCCTTCTTATTGATGAACGTCCGGAAGAGGTAACAGATATGAAACGTTCTGTTGAGGATGCAATGGTTATTTCCTCGACTTTCGACGAGAGTGCTGAACACCATATCAAAGTGTCAAAGATAGTTTATGAACATGCTCGTCGAATGGTGGAGAGTGGTAATGATGTTGTGATTCTGATGGATAGTATAACGCGACTTGCCCGTGCGTACAACACAGAGGAACCTTCATCAGGAAAGGTTCTTTCTGGCGGTGTTGACCCTAAGGCTCTTCATAAGCCGAAACAGTTTTTTGGGGCAGCTCGTAACATTGAGGATGGTGGTTCGCTCACCATCCTTGCGACAGCACTTATAGAAACCGGGAGTAAGATGGATGACTTTATTTTCGAGGAATTCAAGGGTACTGGTAATATGGAACTTCAGTTGAATCGTGCAGTAGCAAATCGAAGGATGTTTCCAGCTATGGATCTTGTTGCCTCGTCAACACGTAAGGACGACCTTCTGCTTGATACATTCACATGTAACAGGATGTGGGGATTGCGCCGTATGCTTAGTTCTATGCCTATTCCTGACGCAACAGAATTGATTATCAATAATATGGATGCTTTCAAAACTAACCAGGAATTCTTGGATAATATGAATAAAAACGGCTATTCAAAATGATACTTCCAATATATTTATATGGTCAGCCAGTGCTGAGAAAAGAGACTGAGGATATTGATAAGAATTATTCAGGGCTCAAAGAATTAATTGACAATATGTTTCAGACAATGTACCATGCTGAGGGCATCGGTCTTGCTGCTCCTCAGGTTGGTCTGCCGATACGTCTTTTTGTGGTTGATGGTACTGGTCTCAAGGAAGATATGCCAGATATGATTGAAGGAAAGCATATCTTCATAAATCCTGAGATTGTTGAAGAGTCTGAAGAAAAGGTTTCGTACGAGGAGGGTTGTCTGAGTGTACCAGGTGTTCACGAGAAAGTTTCGCGTCCTGCCGAAATCACAATCAATTATTTTGATGAGAATTGGGTTGAGCATACCGACCATTTTACGGGATTCTTTGCTCGTATGCTACAACATGAATATGACCACCTTGAGGGGCATGTTTTCACGGACCATGTTTCGTCAATCAGGCGTCAGATAATTTCGCTGAAATTGAAAAAAATTTCAAACGGCAAAGCTTCGTGTGCATACAAGACTAAATGATATCCTTAATCGCCACCGAATTGCATGAGGTAGGCTTTGATGAAAGAATCAATGTCACCATCCATGACTGCATTGACGTTGGATGTCTGGTAATCAGTACGATGGTCTTTCACACGGCGATCATCGAAGACATACGAACGAATTTGTGATCCCCACTCAATTTTCTTTTTACCTGCTTCAATCTTGGCAGTCTCTTGACGACGTTTCTCAAGTTCAAGGTCATAAAGTTGAGATTTTAGAAGGCGTAAGGCATTCTCCTTATTTTTCGGTTGATCGCGGCTTTCTGTGTTTTCGATAACAATCTCGTCCATTTCATTGGTGACAGGGTTTTTGAATTTATAGTGCAGACGTACACCGGATTCGACCTTATTGACGTTTTGGCCGCCTGCACCTGAAGATCGAAAAGTATCCCACGAGAGGTTGGCTGGTTGAATCTCGATTTCAATTGAGTCGTCAACCAAAGGGACAACAAACACAGAGGTGAAAGATGTCATACGCTTGCCTTGTGCGTTGTATGGAGACACACGAACCAGACGGTGAACGCCATTTTCGGATTTAAGGTAACCGTAAGCGTAGTCTCCTTCTATCTTAATCGTAACAGATTTTATGCCAGCCTCGTCACCATCAAGGATGTTAGTAATTTCAGCTTTGTATTTCTGATTTTCACACCAACGCATATACATACGCATAAGCATTTCAGCCCAATCTTGAGCTTCGGTTCCACCAGCACCTGCAACAATTTTAAGTACAGCGCCGAGTTTGTCCTCCTCTTTGCGAAGCATATTTCGCATCTCAAGGTCTTCGATAGCAGTAATTGCTTTTTGATAAGCCTCTTCGACTTCCTCTTCGTTCATACAATCCTCCTTAAAGAGGTCGTAAGCCAACTGAGCCTCTTCGACAGCGGAATTGACATTATTGTAACCTTCAATCCAGAATTTCAAACCTTTAACAAGCTTCATTTGAATTTCGGCTCGTTTTTGATCAGTCCAGAACTCAGGAGCTTGAGTTTTCAATTCTTCCTCTTCAAGTTGGATTTTCTTCTCGTTAATGTTAAGGTATTTTTTCAGTGCTTCGACACGAGCAGCGGCACTTTTGATTTGTTCTAATGTAATCATTTAAATTATTATTCTACTGGTTTTGGAAATTTACGGAAAAGGCTTGAAAGTTTTAGACGGACAACACCGAAAAGAGCTTCAGAGAAGATACCGCCAGACATTTTGGATGTGCCTTCAATTCGGTTGACAAAAACAATAGGTACTTCAACAATCTTGAAACCACATTTGTATGCTGTGAACTTCATTTCAATTTGGAAAGCGTAACCTTTGAAATGAATTTTCTCGAACTCAATGGTTTTCAGAACTCTGCGGCGGTAGCATTTGAACCCTGCTGTAGTGTCGGCAACAGGCAGGCCTGTTACCATACGGACATATTTCGAGGCATAGTAGCTCATAAGTACACGTCCCATAGGCCAGTTTACGACATTGACGACATTACCAACATAACGTGAACCTATAGCCACATCAGCGCCATTGGCACAAGCTTGATAAAGGTCGAGAAGTTTTGGAACTGGGTGCGAGAAATCAGCATCCATTTCGAAACAATACTCGTAGTCATACTTAAGAACCCAATTAAAGCCACAAATATATGCCGTGCCAAGTCCTAATTTGCCAGAGCGTTCAACAATATGAAGTTCTTCAGTGAACTCATTTTGCAGTTTTTTTACAATAGCAGCAGTACCATCAGGCGAGTTATCGTCAATGATAAGTATGTGAAATTGTTTAGGCAGAGCAAAGATTGCTCTAATAATTTTTTCGATATTCTCCTTCTCGTTGTAAGTAGGAATAATGACAATACTATCGCTTTTCATAAATATGATGAGTTCTATCTATTCATTTGAGGGTGGTTCTATTAATTATTTTTATGTTATATCAGAGGATGGTTCATGTCTGGACGCTTTTGAATTTATTTTTTGATAAATTACGCTGCACCTCAGCAAATGAGCAAGCTCTTTGCTTTCGGTTTGCAGTAATTTTGCATCTTGCTGCTT
>JAGHVI010000126.1 GCA_018064385.1 Candidatus Minthenecus merdequi | reverse complement strand
TATAAGTATCACATCTTCCCAAAATATCAACGTATCATTTTAGGGTGGTTCTATTAAAAGGTCGTGCAAACGAGAGCAGAGATAAACTTGTTTAGATATGCCGAGTGCAGCCGACCTTATCCAATTATGAACCATCCTCTGATATAACATACAAACATAATTAATAGAACCACCCTTTATCTTGAAATGTTAAATTTCACCGCTCATTTTTCTCCACATTCCATTCTCTCCATTTTTCACCCTCTTTCCTCTGTCATTTCTACCGATAACCACCAAAACCCGCTATCCTCCCCACGAATTATATGCGAAAAAAAAAACGGCAGCAATGACAAAGATTGCTACCGTAACACAAATCCAGGAATTATGCTCACTCCCGAACAAAATTTTCAGTCCTGCAAAAGCGCAGATGAACTCTTCTTTCTTTCCTTCTCTGAAAATCTCCCTTCCCTAATTACTACGACAAGTGTCATTCATTGATTGCAGCAATACCAGGAAGCACTTTACCCTCAATAGCCTCAAGCAAAGCACCACCTCCTGTCGAAACGTAACTGACCTTGTCTGCAAGACCAAACTTGTTGATGCAGGCAACCGAATCGCCACCACCCACCAAAGAGTATGCACCCATAGCAGTTGCGTCAGCGATAGCTTGCGCAATGGCTTTTGAACCATGTGCAAAATTCTCCATCTCAAAAACACCAGCCGGACCATTCCAAAGAATCGTTTTTGATTTCTTTATGACATCAGCAAATATACGCTCACTCAACTCACCGATATCCATACCAAGCCAACCGGAAGGTATATTATGAATCTCAACTGTCTGACGGTGAGCATCGTTGTCAAATTTATCTGCTATGACATTGTCAACAGCAAGATATAGTTTAACATTATTAGCCTCTGCCTTTTTCATCAAATCAAGTGCAAGATCCATCTTGTCATCTTCGCAAAGCGAGTTGCCAATCATTCCCCCTTGTGCCTTAATGAATGTATAAGTCATTGCACCACCAATGATTAAATTATCTACCTTTGTGAGCAGATTCTCTATGATGTCTATCTTGGTTGAGACTTTTGAACCACCCATTATTGCAGTGAAAGGACGCACGGTTTTCGTCATCACAGTCTCAACGGCCTTTACCTCTTTATCCATCAGAAAACCGAACATCTTGTTATCCTTGTCGAACGAATCTGCTATGACTGCAGTCGAAGCATGTTTGCGATGTGCTGTACCGAAAGCATCATTTACATAGCAATCTGCATAGGTTGCAAGATGCTTTGCAAACTCTTTCTGAGCGGCTTTTATTGCCTTTTTAGCAGCTGCCTTTTCGTCCTCCGAAGCATCCTCTGCAAGACCTCTTGGCTTACCCTCCTCCTCTGCATAAAAACGAAGGTTTTCCAAAAGTACAGCCTCACCATCCTTCAACGAAGCACAGATTTCGTCTGCCTTGTTACAATCGTCAGCAAATTTGACTTCTACTCCTAACAGCTCGCTCACTCTTGGCAGAATGTAGTTAAGCGAATACTTAGGGTCTGGGTTCTTTTTCGGACGTCCCATGTGCGATGCAATAATCAATCTGCCACCTTGGGCAATGATATGCTTCAACGTTGGCATTGCAGCGCGAATACGTGTGTCATCTGTGATATGGAACGAATCGTCCATAGGTACGTTGAAATCAACGCGTACAAAGGCTTTCTTGCCTTTGAATTGATAGTTTTCAATAGTCATATTTCTTATCTGTTATGACAAGTTCTATTGATTCATCGCAGATATGAATTGATAGAACTCACCTGATTAATCTGAGTGCAAAGTTACAACTTTATTCCGATATATGCAAATAAAAAGGCATAAAAAAAGAGATTATCTGGTATTTCAGATAATCTCGTCTTTGTGAGTGTTGATGACTGTAATTACTCAGCAACAGCTTCTTCTGTTACAGCAGCATCAGCAGCAGCCTCATCAACTGGAGCCTCTTCTACTACATCCTCAACTGGAGCAGCCTCCTCGATAACAGTTTCCTCTACTACCTCTTCTTCAGCAGCAGCCTCTTCGTTACCACAAGATGCGAATGCAACAGCAGTTGCAACAGCCATAAACAAAACTAACTTTTTCATTGTCTTTTTTTGATTTTAAAGTTGAACAAATATTTGTACATAAAAACAGTGCAAATGTAGGTATTTTTTCTGATAGTGACATCAAATGGACGTTTTTTTTTCTGATTATTTTCTCATTACCTTATATATCAATAAATCAGCATACTACGTAACCTGAAAAATGGTTCACATCACCCCTTCCCCTATTTTGATTGCCTGTTTTATTGCCTATGTTGCTGAAAAAACGTCATTTTTTTGCCCTATGACCGTGCAATTTGTCGATTTTATGAGTACATTTCGTTTATCAATTCAGAGTATTTTTTGCAAACTTCACGACGACGGATTTTCATTGTCGAGGTTAACATTGTCGGGTCTTTTGACAAATCTTCAGTTATAAATCTTATTTTCTTAACCTGCTCGAATTGTGCCAAATCTGTCTGACACGCATTGATTCTTTGCATAAATAGCGTCGTGATTTGCGGATTTGTAAGCAGATTCTCAAAATTATAGTACGCAATTCCGTGATTCCACGCAAATTTTTCAACAACTCCTTTTTCTGGCTCTATCAGTGCAGTGATAAAGTTCCGCCTATCGCCTATCACAATGGCTCTTCGTATAAACTCATCACGTTCCAATAACATTTCGACTTGTTGTGGTGACACATATTTACCATTTGATGTCTTGATAAGGTCTTTTATTCTATCTGTTATATATAATGTGACTCCTTCAATTTTTCCTGCATCACCTGTTCTGAACCAACCATCTACGAATGCTTTTTCGGTGAGGTCTGGCCGATGGTAGTAACCTGCGCAAACACTATCGCCTTTTACCAGTATCTCGTTGGTATCTGGGTCTATTTTCACCTGAACTCCAGGCATCATTCTGCCTACCGAACCTATCACATAGTTTGTATCGCTATAACACGAGACTGCTGCCGTTGTCTCTGTCAATCCGTATGCATGTACAATTGGTATTCCCATAGCCCTGAAATATACAATATGGTGCTTGGACATCGCTGCTCCTGCTGCAGGAAAATATTTTCCGTGCTCAAGACCTATCAAATGACGCACTTTTGCAAAATAGACTTTGTCGGCTATTGCATATTTCAGTTTGAGCATAATTGGCACACGTTTGCCTCGTCTTTCATAATCTATGTTACGCCTTTTGCCTACAGCCATAGTCCAAGAGGTAAACAAACGTTTTCTAAAATGCATTTTGCTGCGCTTTTGCTCGATTATGTCGTATATTTTCTCCCAAAACCTTGGAACTGAAGCCATAATCGTTGGCCGAACTTCCTTTAGTACATTTTGAATATCCGCAGGATGTTGGTTCAGATAAACCGTACCTCCACGCATAAGCATAAAATACACGTTTATTTTTGCGAAGATATGAGTCATTGGCAGGAACGAGAGCAGGCTGTCGTGCTTGTCAATCCTGTCAAACCTTTTGCCATAACTGTCCAATATCGCACTGAAACATCTATGCGTCAGAACAACTCCTTTTGGCTCGCCTGTCGTACCTGAGGTGTACATTATCGTAGCTATGTCATCGTCAGTGACTCTGACATCAGCATAAGTGCCCCTTGAATTTTTCAATTCGCTAAACCTCACAACTCTCTCATCTTGCTCATATACAACGCTATGGTCAAAAACTATAATATGTTTCAAGGTATTCGTACCGCTGTCCAAGATTGTCTTCAACCTATCGTACTGCAACTGTTCTCCTGCGCATACAACCTCTATCTCTGCGTCTTTTATAATAAACTCCAACTCCGTCACCGACAATGTCGCAAACATTGGCACTGTCACTGCCCCTATCCTGTAGTTTGCAAAATCCACTATCAACGACTCATACATATTGTTCGAGCATATCCCCACTCGTTGTTGAAATGACACACCAAACCCCGCAAGTGCCTCGGCAACAATCTGGACATCTTCATTCATTTGACCGATATGTTTTGTCTCCCAGCCACTGTTACGCTCATCACGCACCTTTATAGCTGCATGATGACTGCCGTATTTCTCAAGATTATTTTCGACAAACTTCTGTAACATTTCGTGTCTTGTTGTTCCTCAACGAGCGCAATGCCATCTTGGCTGCCGCTTGCTCGGCTGCGCGTTTCGATTTACCTATTCCTTGTCCCATATTCGTTCCGTCAACAGCAACATTCACATTGAATTGCGAGACGTTGTTTTCCAACTTTATCTCATCCATCAAGTTAAACTCAACTTTCACACGCTTTTTCTGCGCATATTCCAACAATTCAGATTTGTAATTTTCCTGCTTTTTTATCAACTTCCCTATTTTTACAACCGTAAAATTGCGTAACAAAAACACTCTTGCACATTCAAAGCCTTTGTCTATGTATATTGCACCTATCAAAGCCTCAAAAGCATTCCCCAAAAAGTTCTCGCTGTTGACCATCTCTTTCGAGATTATGTAGTCCCGCAACCCTATTTTGTCCGCAATAATGTTCAATGTCTGACGACAAACCAAAATACTGCGTATCTGCGTCAGATAACCTTCGTTACGATTTGGATAGAGTTGATACACATATTCTGATGCTACAGTCTCGATGACAGCATCACCAAGAAACTCCAACCGCTCATTGTTGCATTTTTTGCCGTTGTCATCCTTCAGTTGCATCGATTTATGACTGAAAGCGCGGTCATAAATCGATGTGTCATTTTCGGCAAATCCCAATAGTTGTTGATATTTAGTAGGCTTACGCCAAAACAATTTTAATAGTCTCATTTCTTTATTTTTTTTAGGGTGGTTCTATTAATTAGGTTGAGACGATTTTGAAGTTTATTTTTAGCAGATTGCTGTGCGAAAGAAGGGAGCATAGCGAGCTATGTGACCGACTGACAAGCAGCAAGATGCAAAAATAAA
>JAGHVI010000053.1 GCA_018064385.1 Candidatus Minthenecus merdequi | reverse complement strand
TTAGGGGGGGCTGTCCGAAAAGCCAGTACAACCGAGCACTTCGTACTCGGTTGCTCATAGTACAGCCTTCCAGGCTGAACATGCGAAACTTGAGTGAATTTATAGAACTCATTTGCTGACCTTGGCGCAATTGATGAGAATGCGGCTGAACAAGCGAAACTTGAGTTATGTATATTTGCGTTGGCTAATGAAGAGACCTAAGATTACGATGAAGATGCCGAGATAATCGTTCCATGAAATCATCTCGCCATCCAAAGCCCAAACACAAAGCGGAGTGAGTGCAGGAATTAGATTGGAGAAAGCGTTAGCTCGTGCAACTCCGATAAAGCGGACAGCATTACAGAAAAATATGTAACTGACAACAGAACAAAAAACAGCAAGAATGAAAATCGAAAATAAAGGGGTGAATGATGGTGTAATAATGTTGCGTGAGTGGTCGAAAATAAGCCATGTTGGGATAAAAAACATTAGAGAAGTAAGGTCTATATAAAATACAATCGTGGCTGGTTTGAAACGCGCATCGATTTTGCGGAGGCAAATACAATACAAGACTGTAGTTATTGCAGCTAAACCAAGAAGAGTGACTCCTAATGGGTTAAAATTCAGATTTTGACCGATTAAGACAATAATAGCAATACCTGTGGTAGATACGAAGAGACCTATAAATGTATATATTGTAACATGTTCGCGTATTAGGAGCCATGCAATGAATGGGGAAAGGAGCGGGCCAAGTGCGAGAACAAGCGAGGCTGTGTTAGGGTTTTGAGTTATTTGCAGACCGTAAGCTTCAAGTATGAAATAGATGAAAGGTTGGAAGATACCTGCAATAGTGAAGAGAAGCCATTCTTTGCGAGTGGGTCTGTCGAGTTCATGTCGTATTCCGCAGAATAAGAAGAGAATTAGTGTGGCAATTGTTATTCGCATAACCACCACCGAGAAAGGAGAGTAGTGAGACAATGCTTCTTTTGTAAAAATGAAAGAGGCTGCCCAAAATAGTTCGGAAAAGATTATTCCGATATATGCAAGTGTTAGGCTCTTGTTATTAAATTTTGTCATATATTTAGCAAAGAGCGTCTTTGGAGATTATTTGAAGCCGATGATGTGACGGACTTCGGTGAGGGTGTTGCGGGCAGAAGAACGGGCAGCCTCGGCACCTTCGGCAAGAACATGGTCAAGAAGAGTTGAATCAGACTCTATCTCGCGAATACGCTCACGGATAGGGTCGGTGAAACGAACTATATCGTCAGCAAGTTGTTTTTTCAGTTCGCCATAGAACTGTTGCTCGCAGTTGTTCCACTTGTCATCGAAATATTTGTAAGTCTCGGGTGTCGAGACGATTTCAAGGAAAGTATAGAGGTTTTGGATTACATCAGGCTTTGGCGAATTAGGCTCGGTTGGACCATTATCTGTGACAGCCTTCATAACCTTCTTTTTGATGACTTTAGGGTCGTCTGTGAGGTATATGCAGTTGCCTTCAGATTTGCCCATCTTACCTGAACCGTCAAGACCTGGTATTTTGATGGCTTTGTCGGAGAGGGAAAAATTAGCAGGTTCGGGGAAGAACTCGACGTTGTACATTTGGTTGAAACGGCGAGCGTAACGGCGCATCATCTCCATATTTTGTTCCTGATCCTTACCGACAGGCACTTTAGTAGCACGATGAATAAGCACATCAGCAGCCATAAGGGTAGGGTAGGTTAACAACCCAGCGTTAACGTTGTCTGGTTGCTTGCGAGCCTTCTCTTTGAAAGTTGTGCAACGTTCGAGGTCGCCAAGATAGGCATTCATATTGAGGTAGAGGTACAATTCAAGGACTTCAGGGACATCGCTTTGTGCATATATAGGAGCAATTTTGGGATTAATACCGCAGGCAAGGTACTCTGTCAAGATTGTGCGGACAGAGCGACGGATATCGTCAGGACGAGGGTTGGTGGTCAGCGAGTGCCAGTCGGCAATGAAAAACATACAATCGTAGTTGTTCTGCATTTCAATGAAGCTGCGTACAGCTCCGTAATAATTGCCAAGGTGAAGGTTGCCCGTGGGGCGTATGCCGCTGATAACTTTCTCTTTGCTCATAAATTTAACGTGTAAAGTTTTGAGATGCAAAGGTACGCATTTTTTTCGAGAAAAAGGGAGTGAAAAAGGGGATTTTTTTGTATCTTTGCACACAAAATCGAAAGATATGAGAAAACTGTTTTTACTACTGATTATCATCTTGTTGCCGTTGGCGGCATTTGCTTCGCGAGTGAGCGAGGACAGTGTTTATACATTGGGTCTGTATGGATTCATCGAAAACGATATGAGTTACGACACGCGCGAATCCTATGCAATAGCTCAGGAATTGTTTTACATTATGCCGAAAGATAGGAGATTTGATGCTAAAGGCAACGACTTGAACGAGGTAACGAGAGGTAGGTTTCTGTCGCTTACAGCAAGAATAGGGTTGACATTCGAGTCACCGATTTATAAAGGGAATGTGCGTTTTGGCGGTAAAATTGAAGGGGATTTCACAGCGTCAAACGTAGCTCATCTCCAGGTACGACATGCTAATGCGTATGTTGACTGGATACGTACTTATGGCAATGATGGTGGAAAGATGCATCATCGTTTGATGGCAGGTCAGGCATTTCACCCGATGACTGACAATATGTTGCCAGATATGGTATCAATAAACACAGGAGCTCCGTTTGCACCATACAGTCGTACTCCACAGATACGTTACAATTTTCTATTGCCGCAGTTGAAAGTTACAGCTGCAGCATTATGGAAGTTTCAATTTGCTTCACCCACAATAACTGCTGAAAGCAATGCATATAGCAAAATGCATGAGGTGCCAGAGTTGTTGTTGGGTATTGAATATAGCAAATCACATATAAAGGCAGGTGTTCAAGGCAGTTGGATGACCATTCGTCCGAGGACAGAGGTAGAGGTGGATAACAAAACTTACAAGGTTGATGGTGAGCATTGTGACTCGTGGACGGCTCAAGCTTACCTGACAGCATTTAATAGACATTGGAATTTCAAGATTGAGAGTATGTATGGGGAGAATGTGGCACATCATCTGATGGTGTCTGGTTATGCTGTGACGGGTGGTGACGAGTATAAATATGAGTATTCGCCACTAAGGATGTCTAACACTTGGGCAGAGATTTCGTACAAGACAACAAACCTTAAGCATAATGCTATGTTTGCTATTTTTGGAGGTTATATGAAGAACTTTGGGACGGCGAGAAATGCAATTTCGTCAGAGCATGTATATTCGAAATGGGTTAATAATATTGACCAGATGTTTCGTACTTCTGCGATAGTTTTTTATATGTTTAATGATTTAAAGGTTGGTCTTGAATATGAATATACTGGTGTGTATTATGGTGATTTGAGGTCGGATTGCAGGGTGGATAACACTCATTTGGTCGGAAATCATAGGGCGAGTCTTGTAATTCTGTATAATTTCAATCACAAATGGAATTTCGGTAAGAAATAATTATGTAGGGTCATAGATATGTTAAGGGTGGTTCTATTAATTAGGTTGAGACGATTTAAATCGTCTCAACATAATTAATAGAACCACCCTATAGATTCTTAAGATATTTTTCTGCTTCCATAGCTGCTTTGCAGCCTGAACCAGCAGCAACGATAGCCTGACGGTAGAGAGGGTCGGCAACATCGCCTGCAGCAAAGACGCCAGGAACGTTGGTTGTGGGGCGATAAGGGTCGGTGATGATATATCCTTCGGCATCTGTTTGGACATATTTACTGAAGACTTCGCTGTTAGGGTGGTGTCCTATTGCAAGGAAGAAGCCGTCAATCTTGATATCGTGGAGTTGTTCGTCAGGTTGTTCTTTGCGATAGACAAGGTGTGCACCTTCAACGCCATTCTCGCCAAAAAGTCCGAGTGTGTTATGCTCAAAAAGGACTTCGATTTTAGGGTTATTCAACACACGTTCCTGCATAACCTGAGTTGCACGGAGGAAAGGTTTGCGGACAATCAGATAGACCTTATTGCAGAGGCCGGCAAGGTAGGTAGCCTCTTCGCAAGCAGTATCGCCACCACCGACAACGGCAACGTCTTTTTTGCGGTAGAAGAAACCATCGCAGGTAGCGCAAGCTGATACGCCAATGCCCATATATTTTTTTTCATCGTCAAGTCCGAGATATTTGGCAGAAGCACCAGTTGCGATGATTACTGTATCTGCTTCGATTTCAGTAGATTCATCAATAGTGATGATTTTAGGGTTCTTACTGAAATTGACTTTTGTAACAACACCAGTGCGAATGTCAGTACCAAAACGTTCAGCTTGTTGACGTATTTCCATCATCATCTGATTGGCGTCAACGCCATCTGGATAGCCAGGAAAATTCTCTATTTCGGTGGTTTGTGTGAGTTGTCCGCCAGAAAGCATTCCTTCGTAGAGGACAGGATTGAGACCAGCGCGCGAGGTGTAGATGGCGGCAGTGTAACCAGCAGGACCAGAACCTACTATTAAAACTTTAACATGTTCCATATTATTATTTTGTTAATTATCAATCAAGGCAAGATATTATCGAGCGAGCCAGGATTCTGGGTTAAGAATATCTCGGTCCTTATACATAAGGAAATATAGTTCAGTCTTATTGCCATTTTCTGTGTCGGTAAATATTTTGCCTATTTTTTGTCGTGCGGTTACCTTATCTCCAGCTTTGACATAAACTGATGAGAGATTTGAATAAACAGTAGAGTAGTTTCCGTGGCGAATTATGACAGACTGGTTTGACCCAGAGATTGAGAAAACCTTAGTTACGACACCTTCGAAAACAGCACGGGCTTCAGTGCCTGAAGGAGATTGGATGTAGATGCCTTTATTGTTGATTGTTACTTTTTCAAGATATGGGTGAGGCTGAACTCCGAAATGACCTGTTATATTGCCTCGTTCGACAGGTCGAGGAAGACGACCCTTGTTGGCAGCAAAATTACCTGCAATGAGTTTTTCCTCTTTGCTGAGTTCGTAAGAGGCAGAACCTGAAGAACCTTTATTGGAATTGCCTTGGTTTGTTTTCTTGGCTGCTGCTTGTTGACGAGCAATTTCAGCATTGATAGCCTCTTGAATTTTTTTATCAAGTTTATCAATTTGGGCGCGTTGATTTTTTTGTTTTGCGGTCAACTCCTTTTCTTTCTTCTTGAGTGAATTTAGTTGTTTGTTTTGTTCGCGTTGACGTTGTTCGAGGATGCGTTGTTGGTTTTCGCGTTCGTCCATCGAGACCTCTTTTTGAGTGCGTGTGTCGGTGAGAAGGTTTTGCTGTGTTGTCAGAGAGTCGGTAAGGTCGCTGATTTCCTGTGCTTTGGCTCTGCGGCGGGAGGATAGTTTCTGCAGGTACCGGAAACGACGGAAACCTTGTGTAAAATCGTCAGCCGAGATTATGTAGAGAAGCATAGAGAAAGCATTTCTATGAGATTGACGATAGAGTAGGCGAACATTTATGGCATATTCAGCACGAAGTTGTTCGAGACGTAGAAGATTCTGATTTCTCGAGTATTGAATAGAGTCAATGTCGTGGTTTAGCACGTTAATCTCAGTATTTAGCAGTTCGATGTATTCCTGGCCTTGACGGATGGACTGACGTGTGAGAACTAATTGATTCTCAGTGCCTTTGCGTGATTTTTTTGTTTCGTTGATGAGACGTGAGGTTGTCTGCATCTCTTGGTTGAGCTTCTTTTTCTTTTGTTCTAATTGCTGGCGGGTTTGAGCTGTTGCGAAAGCAACGGAAAGCAGCAAGAGTATCAACAGTTTGTATTTCATTTTATTTTAGGGTGGTTCTATTAATTATGTTTTTAAGTTACAAGGCGGATGGTTCATTGTTGGACGCTTTTGAGTTTATTTTTGCATCTTGCTGCTTGTCAGTCGGTCACA
>JAGHVI010000232.1 GCA_018064385.1 Candidatus Minthenecus merdequi | reverse complement strand
TGACCGACTGACAAGCAGCAAGATGCAAAAATAAACTCAAAAGCGTCCAATTATGGACTATCCGTTTCGCAATTTAAAAACCTAATTAATAGAACCACCCTATAGTATATTCTGTTTCAGCTTCTCGACATATTTATCAATAAGTTGCATCTTTCCTGGAATATCAATGCGCTGAGGACAATGTTTTGAACATTGATTGCAACCTATACAATGGTCAGCCTGACGTATTCCTGGCAAAGCTCGGTCATATCCTATCAAGAATGCTCGACGTGCATCATTGTATTCAGGATCTGCCGCCGACGAGGTAACATTACCCGAATTCACCATCTTGTTATAGAACGAAAAGACTCCTGGAATGTCTATGCCGTACGGACACGGCATACAATAACGACACGATGTACAAGGAACAAGAGGATAGTTGAGATATATACCCGCCGCCTGCTCAAGAAATGCAAATTCTTCGTCTGTACATGGCTCCAATGGCGAATAGGTGCGGATGTTGTCCTGCAGGTGCTCCATATATGTCATACCACTGAGAACAGTGAGTATGCGTGGAAAAGAACCGGCAAATCTAAAAGCCCACGATGCTATGGACGACTGAGGGCGACGTGTCTTCATCTCTTTAGTCAGATGCTCGTTGAGCGAAGCAAGCTGACCTCCGAGAAGAGGTTCCATTATCACAACAGGTATGCCAATTTCATCAAGACGTTTATAAAGCTTTTCTGCATTTGCATTACGCCCATCGCCATCCTCGGCATGACGCCAATCTATATAGTTCATCTGAATCTGCACAAAGTCCCACTGCACAATTTCATTGATAGACAAGAGATACTCGAAAAGTTCCATATCTCCATGGTAAGAAAACCCAAGATTGCGTATCCGCCCCCTCCTACGCTCTTCCATAAGAAAGTCAAGCATACCGTTATCAATAAAACGCTTGTTGAAACGCTCCAAAGCTGTGTTAACATCGTCTGGTTGCCCGACTGAATGAAGCAATAGATAATCTATATAATCTGTCTTCAGATACCTGAATGAGTTCTCATATATCTGCATTGACCCTTCGCGCGACCATGTGGTAGGGTCAAAGTTCGACAGTTTTGTCGCTATGAAATATTTGCTGCGGTCATGGCGCGAAAGTGCTTCTCCCATCGAAGATTCCGAGAACCCTTTGCAATAGACTGGTGCTGTGTCAAAATAGTTAACACCATGCGCAATTGCATAATCAACAAGGTCGTTTACCTTTTTCTGCGAAATCTTGTCATCTGTTCCTCTCGCAGAACCTCCATAGATGGTCGGAAGTCGCATCGCACCAAAACCAAGAAGCGACACTTTGTCTCCAGTCGTTGGATTTGTGCGGTATGTCATTTTATCTGTTGGCACTTCGCCAAGAGCCACTTCTGCAATATCTGTTGGCTTCTCCTCGCGTTTGCAACCTGTCGCTACTGCAGCAGTTATGATTGATGCAGCGGTGAATGTCTTGAGAAATTTTCGTCTATCCATAATATTATCCATAATATTATTAACTCAAATGATACGATGGTCTTTGTGCCCTTCTACATAGATTGCACTGAATGGTCGCGCAGGACATAAATGTTCGCAAGCTCCACAACCTATGCAACGTTCTGTGTCTATGGCTGGTATCTCATAGCCCCCTTGCTCTACCATTGTTATTGCCCCTGCAGGACAATGACGCGCACAATTGCCACACGACACTTTGTCGGTGTTTACCACACAGTTGTCTGCTATCCAGACTGCATGACCTATCTGAGTTGAGGATTTCTCAATACGCACAATAGGTCGTATCGCTCCAGTAGGACAAACTTCCGAACAACGTGTACACTCAGGACGACAATATCCTAATTCGTACGACATCTCAGGTTGCATAAACGAGTCAAGTGCCATCGAAGGACGTAGTACTTTGTTAGGACAGTTCGACACACACAGTTGACACCCAGTGCAGTGCTGTGCAAAATGGTCTATCGACAGTGCTCCGGCAGGAATCAGACGAACTGCTCGCTTAGGAGGTTTTTTATCCTCAATTATCGTAAGCCCACCATCTACCGTTTTAGCCACAGCATCTACTGCCGAAAGCGAACCAAGAGCAACCGCTCCTGTTATGAAATTACGACGTGATGTGTCAGCCGAACTCGAACTTTTCGTATATTTACGAAATCCAAAGGATATTGCCCCCTGACGGCAGTTTTTTATACAATCAAAGCAAACTACACAATTGGACATATCTACCTTATGCTCCTGAGGGTTTATGCACGATGCTTTGCATCTATGCGCACACAATTTACAACCATTGCACTTGGATGTATCAAAGACTGGACGAAATAGCGAAAAACGCGAAACTAACGACAACGCTGTCCCAACAGGACATACATTCGAACACCACCAACGTCCGGCAAAGAAAGATACCACAGCAAACATTAACAATGTACCTCCCGATATATACAACATAAGACTTGGCGCAAATGAATTATCTACATTGTAAAAAGCCAACGAATCGTGCGAAACTGCATATTCTGCCACAAGGTTGTTTATATATCGGTAAAGCGGCGCAAAGAAGTTATTCGAAATTCGCCCGTATATACTATAAGGTTCTATTAATGCAGCGTATGAAGAAAGCCCAACTATGAATAATACAATGAAAACTGCTAACACAATGAAGCGTAGCCATCTATTTTCTGATGTATAGTGAAAATGATTGCGACTTTTTTTCATCCCTAACCAGTTGAAGAAATCCTGAACTATTCCCATCGGACAAACTACTGAGCAGTATAGCCTGCCAAAAACAAAGGTCGCAAGCACAAGCGCAAATAAAATTACTGGCGCAGGATGAAGGGCTGCTGGAAGCAGTTGAATTTTGGCAAGCCAACCAAGCCACGGCTGAAGAGTTCCCGAAAAATCAAGAAAAAGTAGTGTCAAACAGATAATCGAAATAATCTGTAATACTATACGAACTAATCTAAGCATATTGAGAGGTTATTTTTTTATGTCGCAAAGATAAGTTTTTTTCCCCAATTAAGCAAATTTTTCGATGATTTTTTTTGCACATTCAGTTTTTTTGTTTACCTTTGCACTTCAAAACCATTTTAACAAATTAATAACTGAAATATTATGGACGAAAGAGTGAAACCCTTTATCAGTAAAGCTACTGACGACATGGAGGCTACAATTATGTACCTTGACGAAACACTGGCTCACATACGCGCTGGCAAAGCTTCGGCAAGAATTATTGACCCCGTTCGCGTGGATTACTATGGTACTATGTCACCAATCACCAGCGTAGCTAACGTTACAGTACCTGATGCTAAGACTATCCAAATCCAACCTTGGGAGAAATCTATGCTCAAACCTATAGAGCGTGCACTCCAAAATTCCGAAATTGGCATCACTCCTGTTAACAATGGTGAAGTGATAAGACTCTGTTTCCCTCCTGTAACCGAAGAACGCCGCCGCGAGTTGGTTAAAAAAGCTAATAAGGAGGGCGAGGACGCTAAAGTTTCTATCCGTAACGCTCGCCGCGATGCTATCGATAAAATGAAGAAGGAAATCAAAAATGGTCTCCCTGAAGATGTGGAAAAGGACGGCGAAGCTGAAGCTCAGAAAATTCACGACAATTATATCAAAAAAATTGATAGCCTCCTCGCTGCTAAAGAAAAGGAGATAATGACTATCTGATGAAAGGTCTTATCATCAGAACTGGAAGTGTCGATTTCGGTATAATATCCGAAGGTACACTCTACTCAGGCGTGATTAAAGGTAACTTCAGAATTAAGGGCATCAAAAGCACAAACCCCCTAACTGTTGGCGATTGGGTGGATTTTGACCCAACTACTGGTTTTATAACTAAACTTTACGACCGAAGAAATTATTTAGTCCGCCGTCCTACTAACCTTAGCAAACAGTTGCACATCATTGGTGCTAACATCGACCAAGCTTTGCTGGTGATAACTTTCCGTGAACCCGAGACTGACCTCGGGTTCATAGATAGGTTTTTGGCTACCGCCGAGGCTTACAGCATCCCTACTGTGCTATGTTTGAATAAGGTCGATTTGTTGCTTAATGAGGATTTTGAGTTTGTCGAAAACTTTGAGTACCTGTATAATAGCATAGGATACAGAACTATAAGACTCGTGGCAGGAGACAATCATTCTGACATGAGCGAACTGGCAGAGTTGTTGGCTGGCAAAATTACTTTGATTTCTGGAAATTCTGGTGTAGGTAAAAGCACTATTATTAACAGACTTGTGCCTGAAGCAGAAACACGTATAGGCAATCTCTCTACCGCTCACCACAAGGGTATGCACACCACAACTTTCAGCAAAATGTATGAGTTCCGCAATGGCTATGTCATTGATACTCCTGGCATCAAGGGCTTTGGTGTCGTTGATATGAAGGAGAACGAAATAAGCCACTTTTTCCCCGAGATTTTCAAGACTGCCGAAGAATGCAGGTTTTCTGACTGCACTCACACTAACGAACCAGGTTGCGCTGTCATCAAGGCTGTCCAAAATCACCAAATAGCTATCTCAAGATACCAGAATTACTTAGCCATTCGCCAAGATATCGGCGATGGAAAATATCGTCATTAAACAATGAATATCTCGCAAATTGGCTGGAAAAAACTGATTATTGTCGCCAGCGCTTTGACGATTATTGTCTCTTCCCTGCTCTTCACTAACAATGTGGCTGAAAATATAGCAGAGGCTGAAAAACAGAAAATACAAGTTTGGGCAGAGGCCACTGAACAGTTGCTCAAGGAGGATTACAGCGATCTGGCTTTCTTCATTATCGAACAGAATAACACCATTCCTGTGATTGTCGTTGACCGAGATGGTAATGTGGTGACTTATAGAAATATAAACCCTCCAGAGAAGAATACTAAAGCTTTTTTCAATAAGGAAATCAAAAGAATAAAAGAGTTGCGTGAACCTATCGTCATTAAAATCAGCCAAGATGATGTTCAATATCTTTATTACGATAATTCACTGATTCTGAAAAGTCTGAAATACTACCCGCTGCTGCAAGGCATCCTGATTGTGATGTTTATGTTACTGCTGATTTGGGCTTTCAGAGTCGAAAAAAAAAGAGAGGAGGAGAAAGTATGGGTAGGTTTGTCCAAAGAAACCGCTCATCAATTAGGTACTCCTATATCTTCGTTAGCAGGCTGGTTGGAAGTGCTGAAAATGACCTACTCTTCGCCTAATGTAGAGGAGATGGGTAAAGATGTTGACAGACTTAAAACTATTGCAGAAAGGTTCTCCAAAGTTGGTAGCGCACCTAAACTGGAAATGAAAGACCTACGTGAAGTCATCGAATCTTCAGTGAGATATATGAAAGGCAGAACATCGCAAAATGTTTCCTATACAATCATTTGCAATGCCGAAAATACCAATGTGATGATGAGTGAACCATTGATGCAATGGGTGTTCGAAAACCTTAGCAAGAATGCTATTGATGCTATGGACGGAAAAGGTGCCCTGACTTTCAACATTTTCAACAAGGAGAAAAAGGTTGTCGTTGAGGTGAGCGACACTGGTAAGGGAATGGAGAAAAAGTTGTTCAAACAAATTTTTAAGCCAGGTTTCACTACCAAGAAAAGAGGTTGGGGACTTGGTCTCTCACTGGTCAACAGAATTATCACTGAGTACCACAAAGGAAAAATTTTCGTCAAACAATCCGAAATCAATAAAGGCACAACTTTCTGTATAGAATTGAATAAGGGTGTTTCTATTAATTAAATACCTCCCCCTTACCTATATCATAAATAATCCTTACCATTGCGCAACCTACTCCTTACGGACAGAGAATATGATTATCAATCATTTATAAATAAGACAACACTTCTCAGCACTCTTCACACTCGCCAAATCTTCAACCCCGCCTCATTCTGTACAACCCATCAATCTCAAATACTCCTTTACCACAAAAAAATAACCCACAACTCTTCACCGAAACACTCACTCTTTTCAGGGGTGATTCTATTAACCCAATATGCTTTTTTCAAAAAAAAATCATTCCTATGCCCAATACTTGCACACCTATGCTCTACCTTTGCACCCGATTTCAATCTCACTATTTAAACCAAAAAAACTATGAAAAGAAAAACGAATGTTTTTAATACCTTGAAAGACTTGGTAATCCTTACGGAAAATTCGGGAGAAATCATGCCAGAGGAAGTCGAGCCAATTGCAGAGAAGGCTCGTGAGCAACTTGGCTTGGAAACACCAGTTCAGGCAATATTGCTATCAGCTTTTGTGGACATGTATGAAGAGGAGTTTATATCACAAAGCGAACTTGCTGAACATTTTGGCGTGAGACCTATCGAACTCCTTTCTGTACTCGGTGAACTGGATTTTTTTATCAAACGAGGCATTATCTTCAAATTCAAGAATGATGAAAACCAGAGTGTTTTCAAGATGGCGAAAGATGTGATGCACTCTTTGCAGGATGGACATCTGCCTGAGTCAAAGCAAAGGAAAAATCTAACTATTGACGAGTTGCTCGAAGAGGTGTTCTATCTGGTTTCAACAAACTCAAGGATCCAACTAAGTGATGAACTGTTCGAATCGTTTGTAAGTTCTCTGCTGAAAAGCAACCAGCATCTGCATTTGGCACAGCGACTTCTGGAACTGAATCTCGACTGTGATTCTCTCTATCTGTTTTTTGTTATGTTGAAGGAGAGAGTTTTAGATAACGTAACGACCATTAACAGCAATAACCTGCAAAACTATTACGGAATACAATATAAACTGAGGTGTGTGCTGCGACAATTGCGTTCTGATTCTTTTCCTCTGATTGTCAATCGTATAATTGAGCCAAATTTCAATGACGGACAGGCGAGCAAAGACCAATGGTCGTTCACGGAAGAGTGCATATCTGATTTGTTGGACGAGGTTGACATTGCAGAAAATAAAGATTCAAAACACGGCTTGATACTTGCAGAGAATATAGAAAAGAGAAATCTTTACTTTTCGGATGATGTCAGACGGCAGGTTGAACGTTTACGCAAAGTGATGAATAAAGAAAGAATGGGTAGTGTGCTTGAATCTTTGGAAAAACATCAGATGCGCAAATGTTTCACATGCATATTCTATGGTAGCCCAGGTACTGGCAA
>JAGHVI010000095.1 GCA_018064385.1 Candidatus Minthenecus merdequi | reverse complement strand
GGCATTTCTGAATGCGTGCTACAGACTCTTTTGAGAGTTCAATCTGGCGGTTCTCGAAGATAATAGACTTGATGTCTTCGATTGAGATTTTATCAGTTATTACGTATTTCATTTGTTTATAGAACTTTTGCCCTTTCGGGGCGGATATATTCAAATAAATGATTCGTGGAAAATCTTGAAATCGGTCGTTAGTGAATGTTTTTGATACGCTAACGACCGATTTCAAGTCAAAATCCTTGTTCAATCGAAAAAATATTATTACCTTTGCAGCGAATTGAAACAATACTGATTAAATATATAACTGACTCAATATCAACAATTATGGCTGTACCATTTATCGGAAGGGAAAAAGAAATCAACGCTCTGAATGATTTTCTCGGCTCTAGAATGTCAGAGTTCATTGTCGTATATGGACGCAGAAGGGTTGGGAAAACGTTTCTGATACAACACGTAATAGGTGAAAATTATGCTTATTATGCAGCTGGAATACACGGAGCCACAATGAAAGAGCAGATAAAGAATTTCGTAAGTGGGTTGCCTGATAAGAATGCACGTCCAAAGACATGGCTTGAGGCGTTCAGAAATCTTGAGCAATATCTTGAACAACTGCCTGAAGGACGGAAAATAATCTTCATTGACGAAATACCTTGGATGGATACTCAACGCTCTAAATTCATATATGGCCTTGAGCACTTTTGGAACAGTTGGGCATCATGGCGTGACGATATTAAACTCATAGTATGCGGCAGTGCCACCTCATGGATAGTCAATAACCTAATAAACAGCCGTGGAGGATTGCATAACAGAGTCACGCATCAGATTCGGCTAAAGCCATTCACGTTGCGGGAATGCAAGTTGTATTTCGCGGAGAATGGGTTCAGATTTTCCGAAAGGCAGATTGCAGAATGCTACATGGTGATGGGCGGTGTGCCGTATTATCTATCAAAAATGAAGAAAACAGAAAGTGTGGCACAAAATGTGGACAGGCTATTGTTTGACAAAGATGGCGAACTGCATGGCGAATTCAACAACCTATATAACTCGCTGTTCAAAAATGCAGGCAATCACATGGCGGTAGTCACTGCCTTGGCAACAAAAGGTAAAGGTCTTACACGTCAGGAAGTTCTGGACGAAACTGGTTTGCCTGACAATGGAAAGATAAAACAGATTTTCGAGGAATTGGGAAATTGCGGTTTCATTCGTTGCTATGAACCATTTCGTACACACCAGAACAGACAGAGACGTAAATGGAATACTACCCATCGCTTCACCAATTCACTGTACCAACTGGTTGACCCTTTCACGTTGTTCTACTTTCAAATCATGTCAAGACCTGACGCACGAGATGACCATTTCTGGACTAAAAACCAGAACAGCCATATTTTCAGCACTTGGAGCGGACTCTCGTTCGAAATGCTATGCCTGAACCACGAAGAGGAAATCAAAATCTCTCTTGGCATATCGGGCATCTCATGCAACATATTCTCATGGATAGGCAGCAATGGGCAGAATGTAGCTCAGATTGATCTGCTTATTGACCGGAGTGATAACGTGATAAACCTCTGCGAAATGAAATACAGCAGCATACCTTACAGAATGAGCGAAAAAGACGAAATATCAATAGAGCGAAAAATAGATGCCCTCATACAATCAACACATACAGACAAAAGCATTATCGTAACAATGATTGCCGCAAAAGGCCTTGAGAACAACGAATATTCTGGTTGCATACAGAAACAACTGACTCTAAGTGATTTATTCAAATAGATGATTCGTGGATAATCTTGAAATCGGTCGTTAGTGAATGTTTTTGATACGCTAACGACCGATTTCAAGTCAAATTGTCTTTGCAGGTTTCCTTTTACTCTTCAGTTCATTTGTGCCAACATACCAAGGATACAGAGGATTAAATTTACCTTGTTTGTCCTTACAATTCTCCCAATAATGTTGTGGCAAACAAAAACCCAGCAACTGGTCGTAAAAATTGTACCTTGTAAGATTTATTGGCTCTTCGTCAGTAGGATGTTTATAGGGTGGTTCTATTAATTA
>JAGHVI010000155.1 GCA_018064385.1 Candidatus Minthenecus merdequi | reverse complement strand
GTCAGTCGGTCACAATGCCCGCATTGCTTCCTTCTTCCGCACAGCAATCTGCTAAAAATAAACTTCAAAATCGTCACAACCTAATTAATAGAACCACCCATAATCGCTACAATAATCTTAACTGAGACCACTTGAAAAAGTCCAAAAATGCGCTTTTGTGATTTGTAATACCTTGATAATCAAATTTTGATTTCGCAACTTTTCGCAAAAAAAGACTTTTTCAAGTGTACTCTTAACTCAAGTTTCCGTTATGAAAATATCTTTTGATGCAAAACGGGCTTACCATAATTTGCGGGGGTTGGGCAACTACAGCCGAGATGCTATCCGACTGTTGACAACATTTGCGCCTGAGAACGATTATTATCTTATCGCCAAACCATCAAGCAGATACACTTTCGATGGAACAACAACAATAGCACCACACGGGATATTCCGACACTGCCCTACCCTTTACAGGAGTTTCGGGTGTGTCAGTGATTTGGAAGGTATGGATGTTTATTGGGGTTTGTCGGGAGAACTGCCATTCGGTATTCATCGGGTTGAGGGGCTCAAAAAATTAGTTACAATCCACGATGCCATATTCATCAGATTTCCACACCTATATTCCGCAACTTATAGATATATTTTCACACAGAAGGTCAAATACGCTTGCCGCATAGCAGACAAAATAGTAGCCATCAGCAAACAAACAAAAAACGATATTGTACAATTTTTCGGTATCGACCCAGCGAAGATTGAGGTAGTGTATCAAGGGTGCAACAACATTTTCCGTGAACCTGTGACAACGGAAGCATTGCGTGAGTTGGAAAGTTACGGGTTACCAGCGGAATACATACTGGATGTAGGAGCAATCGAACCAAGAAAAAACCTGGAAAACCTGATACGAGCCGTGCATATTTCGGGGGTTGGGCTGCCAATTGTTGCGGTGGGAGGGCACTCACGATATGCAGACCAAATGAAAGTACTTGCCGAAAAACTGAAAGTGAAACTTGTTATGCTGCATGGCTTTCCGTTCAGGTTGTTCCCTGCAGTGTATAGCAAAGCTCTAATGTTTGCTTATCCTTCAGTTTTTGAGGGTTTTGGGATACCGATACTCGAAGCAATGAGTGTCGGTGTACCCGTGCTTACGTCAATGGGAAGTTGTTTTGCCGAGACAGGTGGTGAAGCTTGTCTTTATGCTGACCCATCGTCCGCAGAGGATATTGCGGAGAAAATCAAGTGCATAGTAAACGACGGTATGCTCAGAGAAAAAATGGTTGCTGCTGGACATATACAGTCACTAAAGTTTACGGATGCCGAAGTGGCTGAAGCTCTAACCAAAGTCATAAGGTAAGTTCAATAAATTCACCGTTTGAGAAAGAAAAACAAACACCATAATGGACATACTGATAGACCTGTCAATACTCAAACATCCCAACTGCGGGTTGGGACAAGTTGCCCTCAATTACGGATATTACTATAGGGATATATATCAACCAGTTGAGGGAGAACATATAACGCTATTAGTACCAAAAAAATATGTAGGAAACTTCGGAAATAAAGTGGATTACATAGCAGTAAGCCATTTATATCGAGTTTTTCCTTTCCTGATTAGGCGCAAACCGTTTGACGTGTGGCATTCCATCCACCAATTAGTCAAATACAAACCATACGCACACCACTATGTTTTGACCATTCACGACTTCAATTTTTGCTATGAGCGTAAAGGCAACAGGGTGCAGCGATATTTGGAGAAAAAGGAAAAAATCATCAACAAAGCAGATGTTGTGACTGCAATTTCGCATTTTGCAAAAAGGGAGACTTTGCGGTTTATACCTACGAATCACTCAATAGATGTGATATACAATGGCATAGAGAGAATAGACCTGTTGGAAGAGAAAGAACCTCAAAACGTAAAAATGCCGTACCTTTTCACAATCGGAGAGATGAAAGAGAAGAAGAACTTCAATGTGCTGATTGATATAATGAAAATGCTGCCAGAATACCAACTGTATTTGGCAGGAAATGACAATACGCAGTATGCTTCGATGTTGAAAAAAAGGATAGAGCGAGAAAACGTTACCAATGTACACGTGATGGGAATACTGCCATCGGCTGAGAAAAATTGGATGTACCGCCATTGCAGTGCTTTCGTATTTCCTTCGATGCTGGAGGGTTTCGGCTTGCCTGTTGTAGAAGCAATGTTGTTCCATAAGCCAGTGATTTCGTCAGGAGCAACGAGTTTGTCGGAGATTTGCAATGGTCATGCTGCACTCTTTCCAAAAGATTTTGAGCCATCGGCATCTGCTGCAATTATCCGCGAAACAATCAATAATTTCACAAATGAAAAACTGGAAAAGGCATACGAATACGCAAAATCATTAACTTGGAAAAAAAATGCAGAATCATATTTAAGTATTTTCAGAAAGTTAGCGAACAAAAAAGCAGAAGAGAGAACCTGGAACAAAAGCATATTGTTCTTTGCAGCTTCAAAAGTGTGGGGAGGAGGCGAAGAATACATATTTCAGCTGGGCAAAGCACTGAAGAAAGAGGGATACAAAATTTCATTTGCGATTCAGCCGAAATCGAACAGTCTTCTCGAAGAACGCTACTCAGAAATAGGCGATACAACAAGAATGAGATTCAAGTCCAAACTGTTCAAGTGGATGCCACTCATCACAGTGTGGGAAATATACAAATATGCTCAGCGACACCAAACAACAATAATGCACGTCAATGCGCGTGGAGACTACTTCATCGCTGTATGGGCTAAAATTTTCAGTCATGGGAAACTGAAAATCGTAGCAACCAACCACCTTGTCAAGAGGGCAAAATCCACACCAATATGGAGATGGGCATATTCACACATAGATACACTCATCTGTGTGTCAGAATGTGCAAAACAGGAATTTCTGTCAAACGATAAAGTAAAAAGTATTTTCAAACGTGTAACAGTAATCAAGAACTCTGTGCCAGACGTTTTAAGTTCAACGACAAAACTGGAAAGAGACCAATCAACAGACACAAAGGAAAAAGGAATCAAAGTGTTGTTTCATGGACGTATCCACAAAGAGAAAGGAATTGTTGACATAGTCAAACAGTGGCACAAAGCAAATGCCACGCTTTACATAGCAGGAAGTGGACTGAACGTGCCAACGAAGGATAATGTAATCTACTTAGGTTTTCGCCCCGACATACGCAACTTACTCACTGAGTTTGACATATCAGTAGCACCTTCAATAGTCAAAGAATCGGGAGGACCACTCTCCATAATCGAAGCCATGGCGGCAGGTTTGCCAATAATAGCATCAAACAATGGCAGTCAAAAAGAGTATGCCCGGGATGGTATTGATGGATTACTCTGTCCACCAGGCGACTGCGATGCCTTCATATCGGCAATAAATCGATTGGCAGCTGATGCTGAACTTCGTAAAACAATGGGTCGAAACAGCCGAAAGCATTACGAGGAGGAACTTTCGTACGAGAAATTCGTCAATGCCGTTATAGAAATATATTGTGAGTTGTATAGGTGAGTTCTATAAATTCAAGTTTTCAGATAAAAAAGAGCGGCTTTCATTTGAGAAAGCCGCTCTTTTTTCAAAACCAGGATCGTAAAATTACTTACGAAGACCGAGCTCCTTGATGATACTGCGATAACGTTCAATGTCTTTGGCCTTGAGATAATCAAGAAGGCGACGACGCTTACCAACCATCATACGGAGAGAGCGAGCAGTGCTATAATCCTTGTGATTTGACTTGAGGTGCTCAGTCAAATGGCTAATACGGTATGAGAACAATGCTATCTGGGACTCAGCTGAGCCAGTATCAGTGTTAGACTTTCCGTACTTAGCGAAGATTTCCTGTTTCTTTTCAGAATCTAAATACATGATTTTATTGTTTATTTGTTATCCCAAAATTGGGAGTGCAAAGGTACGGACTTTTTTTGGATTGACCAAATGTTTTCAGAAAAAAATTTTTTCAAGGATTTTCGGGATTAAAAACCCGTGGGATATTGATTACATCAAGGTCGGAAATTGAGCCTTCGGAAAGAGAAAAACGAAGGAGAGTACGGACCTGATGGAAACCCTGAAGTCCCGCAGCACCAGGGTTTAGCGTCAGAAATCCGAAATGTTTGTCATACATTACTCGCAATATATGGCTGTGACCACAAACAAAAAGTTTCACCTTTTCGGGTCGCTGCAAAAAGCCGGAAGCAACCATCTGTTGATAAGCATCAGATGAATATTTGCCAGGAAAACCGCCAATATGTGTCATAAAAACAGCCACGCCTTCGCACTGAAACACCTGAAATTTCGGAAACTCGTGACGCAAAACCATATCATCAATGTTGCCATGGACGGCACGCAAAGCAGCAAATTGGCTAAGGCGATTGACAACCGACATTGAGCCAATGTCACCGGCATGCCAGATTTCGTCGCAACCTTCAAGGTGACGTTCGATGCTGTCATCGAAATGAGCGTGAGTATCAGATAGAAGTAGAATTTTTTTCATTTTCTCAAAATACTGCGCAAAACAATACCCATAACATAATCTTCATTCTTTTCCAACCAGTTGCCAATGCTGTGTTTGAGGAACGGCAACTCAATACCTTTTATGGCATAGAGAATCAGCATAGCAGTCCACTGCGACTCGCGAAGATCGAAGATTTCCTGAGTTCTGCCTTTGTCAATAATATTCTTCAAAATTCGTATTTCCTGGAGGTCAATAGGCCGGCGAGCACGGTCAATCTCACCATACGATTCGTAAAAGATTGTGCGGAGGGTTTTGTTACGCTCCGTAGCCTGTTGAATGCTTTTGAAATGAATGTGAATGAACTTGCGGAGCATCTCGTCTGCAGAGATATTTTCGCTTAGAATCGCATTAAGCTGCATTATCATTTTGTCCAACTCGTACTCAATTGTCGCAAGATAGAGCATATCAATGTTCAAGAAATAGTTATAGATTGTACGACGACTTTTTCCGCATACCTCAGCGACACTATCCATATTCACATTCTTGCGACCTCGTTCAGAAAAAAGCTTCAAAGCTGTTTCTATGATAAGTTGGCGTGTGTTGTCTTTGCCCATGATTCTAAAGGGTGGTTCTATTAATTATGTTTTTAAGTTGCAAGGCGGATGGTTCATAATTGGACGCTTTTGAATTTATTTTTGCATCTTGCTGCTTGTCAGTCGGTCACAATGCCCG
>JAGHVI010000162.1 GCA_018064385.1 Candidatus Minthenecus merdequi | reverse complement strand
ACCTTCGACAATATGCCAATCGTCTCAATCTCTGGCAGACTAAGTCGCAAAAGTGACGTCTATTACCGTACCATAAACGGAAAAATTTACGCATATCTCCTCTGGAATCCCAACACCAAACCACCAACCCTCGGCACTCTCCGTACTCGCCAAATCTTCAAAACAGCCTCTCTCTATACCGCACTCGACCTTAAACTCCCCTTCAAACGCAAGGAATGGGGACAAAGAATGCTCGAGCATAACCGCCTTGCCATCAGTCGTAATCCTGACTTCGCCCGTCACCCCGAAAATTATAACAAACACAATGACCCACAGCACTTACGCCCTTATACATCAGTGCGTTATTTTATCCTCGCTGCCTACACTCACGCCCTCAAATCCCTCACAACAAACCGCCCGCATCTCACACTCTCCACCAAAAACCGTCCACAACTCTCCACTGAAATCCTGACTCTTTTCATCCGCCTGAATCTCTTCTCTGACCGTCTCGCTTTCGATGGCAGACAACCCACCTATTTTGCCCAAACCTCCGAACCTCCAAATCACGAACCTCCAATCACTACCCCCAGCCTGTCCAAAAACTCTACTCATTACCTGTAACACTTGCGCCCCGAAAGGTAAGATGCTCTTTGGGGCTGAAAACTAGGGTGCTCAAAATTGCACATCCAAACCTAAGAATTAGGGTACTGCCCTCCAGGCAGACACACTATGCCGCTGAGTAACCGAGCACTATGTGCTCGGTTACTCATAGTACAATCTTCCAGGCTGAACATGTGCAACTTGAGGTACTGTCTTCCAGGCTGAACAAGCGAAACATGAGTAAATTTTATAAAACTTACATATATTACTGGATTGCTATACTGCGTTGGGCCTTCTGTATTTGCTCTTTCGTCAGTTTTGGCAACATAACAGAGAGTATGCCGTTCTCCACTTTTGCCGAAACACGTTCTCGGTCAACATCGTCGGGCAGTATCATCGTCTGTTGAAACTGTGAGTAGGAAAACTCGCGGCGAAGAAAACGTTCACCCTCGTTGACCTCCCCTTCATTTTTTCGTTCAAGACTGATAACAAGATCGTTATCCTCGTCAATACGAACATCAAAATCCTCACGCGTCATTCCTGGTGCTGCTACCTCAACAGTATAGGCAGCCGCATTCTCCTTTACGTTGATAGCAGGAGCAGTGTTGCCAGCAAACTGACTCATTGTTGATAACATGTTGTCATTCAGATGATCATTAAAAATGAATGGCAACCAATTCAAATTTCTTTTTACAAGTGTCATAATAGTATAAGATTAAGTTAAACATTATTTGCTTTGAAGTTTCAAGCTTCACCCTAAATATATCAACCACCGTGCCACATAAAATAGTATGACAAGATAATCATTATTAACAAATTTTATCTGCCAAATTGTCATAACATATTGTGGAAAGTTTACATTTATAAATCTTGGAGATATGCAGAAAAAACTGTACCTTTGCACTTTATGAATAAGGTGATACTGAAAATAGCAGTGCCAGCAATGTTGGCAAACATAACCATACCATTGGTAGGGTTAGTGGACGTTGCAATCGCAGGAAACATCGCTAATGCCTCAGCAATAGCAGGCATCGCTGTGGCAACTACGATATTCGACTTGCTCTATTGGGGATTCGGTTTTCTTAGAGTGGGCACTGGCGGTATGACTGCACAAGCATACGGTGCTGATGATTGGACAAAATGCTCCGAAATATTTGTACAAAGCACGTTAATAGCATTGGCTGGGACATTGCTGATATGGGCTATCCAGTGGCCTTTTTCTGAACTCGTTTTGCATTTTATGGACTGCGATACAGCAACAGAAGAGTTCGCTCGACAATATTTCTTCATTCGCATTTGGGCTGCACCCGCAACACTGATGCTGATGATGCTCAAAGGGTGGTTCATCGGTATGCAAAACACAGTAGTTCCTATGATAAGCGACCTCACTGTCAACTTCATAAACATAATTTGTTCATACTGGTTTGCAGTCACTCGAGGAATGGGAGTCCAAGGTGTGGCAGCAGGCACTATTATTGCGCAATACGCAGGATTAGTGGTCACTCTTACACTCTTCGCATCGAAACACCACAGATTGTTCAAGAATACAATCATCCGAAACTGCATACAATGGCACAAATTGAAAAAACTTTTCACTCTGAATACCAACATTTTCGTCCGCTCCATTTGCTTTATGATTATCTATGTCGGCTTCACAAAACTAAGTGCAAAATATGGTACTACCGAACTCGCACTCGGCGCAATAGTGATGAAACTATTTATGACTTTTTCCTATATGATTGATGGTTTTGCATACGCAGGCGAAGCTCTTACTGGACGTTTCATAGGAGCAAAGCAAAAAATGAGCCTCCGCCGTGCAATAAAATTACTTTTTGGGTGGTGCTTAGTTCTGGCTGTCCTAACCTCTGTAATATTCTTTTTTTGGGGAACTGAGTGTATAGCAATATTATCCGACGATTGTTCTGTTACCTTGGCAGCTGACAAATTGATGACTTATATTGTGCTGATGCCATTAGTATCAGCGGCTGCATTTATGTGGGACGGAATATACGCTGGTGCAACAGCAGGACGCGAAATCCGAAACTGTATGATTGTGGCAGTGTTATCTTTTATTATTTCTTATTATGTATTCAATCCTTGGATAGGAATACATTCTCTATATATTGCGTATTTTGCACACTTAGTAGGCAGAGTTGCATATTGTTCCATCAAATACCCTGCTATGCTCAAACGTTGGTTTTGACTATAACACTATGAAAACAAAAATAATAATAGACGACAAAATACCTTTCATCCATGGGCTGCTCGACAACATAGCAGATGTGGAATATGCAGAATACCACGAGTTTACCCACAATCGACTGGTAAATGCTGATGCTATAATCATTCGTACCCGAACCAAATGCACAAGTCAACTATTACAAGGTACCTCCGTAAAATTGATAGTCACAGCAACTATCGGCATGGATCACATAGACCTCACTTATTGCAAAAACCACGGAATTACCGTACAAAACGCCCCTGGGTGCAATGCTTCTTCTGTGGCACAATGGTTTGGCGCAGCACTGAAATTCTGGCTTAACGACAATCCTATAGAACCATGCAAAGTAGGCATAATCGGCTTGGGAAATGTCGGCAGTTGTGTCAAACAGGTTGCCGAACAGATGGGATTCCAAACTATGGTCAGTGACCCACCTAAAGCTATCACCACTTCGCTGTACGATATAGCTAAACAATGCCGAATAATAACCTTCCATACCCCACTGACCACTGACTGCGACTACCCCACCCTCGGAATGGCATCACATAAGTTCTTTGATAGTGTTATGCCCGACGCATACATCATCAATGCAGCAAGAGGAGGCATAATCGTCGAACGCGAACTTAAAGAATGGCTAAAAAGACACCCAAAGGGAAGATGTGCCATTGACTGTTGGGAAAATGAACCCAAAATAGACCGCATTTTATTAACAATGTCTCTAATCGGAACCCCTCATATCGCTGGCTACTCAGCCGACGGCAAGTGGAATGGCACAAAAATGGCAATCCAGGCTATCAACAGTTTCTTCGGAACAAATGCCCCACTGCCCGCCCCACTGCCCGCTGTCAGCAACTCAACCTACGACATCTCTGCTGACTCCATTTCACTGAAAAATAATCCCGAAAAATTCGAGTGGTTCCGCAGTCACTATCCTATCAGACGAGAATGAAACCTGAGTGAATTTATAGAACTCCCCATATAAAAAACAGAAAAAACTTGACGCTTTGTCAGAAAAAATTCGTAACTTTGCAAATTATTACAACAAACAATCTATGACGACTGAAGAAATACAACAGACAAAACAAAAATACGGAATCATAGGCGGAAACGACCAGTTGAACCATGCCATAAACGTTGCCTTGCAAGTAGCACCAATAGACATTTCTGTGCTCATTTTAGGCGAAAGTGGTGTGGGAAAGGAAATTTTTTCGCACATCATCCACGACAATAGTCCTCGTAAAAACAAAAAACTCCTTGCTGTCAACTGCGGCGCAATTCCCGAAGGCACCATCGATTCTGAACTGTTCGGTCACGTCAAAGGCTCTTTCACCAACGCTTTATCAGACCGCAAAGGTCTCTTCGAAGAAGCTGACGGCGGAACCATCTTCCTTGACGAAATAGGCGAAATGCCCCTATCAACACAGGCTCGCCTCTTGCGAATACTCGAAACAGGCGAGTTCCTTCGCGTTGGTTCCAGCTCAGTACAGCGAACCGACGTACGCATTGTTGCCGCCACAAATGTTAACCTGAACGAAGCTATTCGGGCTAAACGTTTCCGCGAAGACCTCTACTACCGCTTAGCTGTTGTTCCTATCCGCATTCCTCCTCTCCGCGAACGAAAACAAGACATTCCTCGTCTCTTTCGCCGATTTGCTGAAGAGTTTTCCGAAAAATGGCGAATTCCAAAAATAACACTCCTCCCTGATGCTGTCGAACTGCTCACTCAATGCTATTGGCGCGGCAACATCCGTGAGTTAAAGAATTTTGTCGAAAAAATATCCGTCATTCTGCCTGAACGCGAAATAGATGGCGAAACCCTGCGACAATATCTGCCTGACGAAGGCAACGTATCTTTGCCTGCCATCAGCGTTTCGTCAAATCACAACGGAAACAATGACAATGAACGTGAACTTCTTGTCAAAATGTTCTGGGATATGAGCAAACAAATTCAATCTCTGCAGGAAAAAATTCAAGAACTCTCAGGCGATCAGCCTATTACCGTTACTACTCACGACAACGTCGAAATTACCAAACCATCGTCAACTCCTATAAGTGGACAACGAAACGATATTACTGACATCGAAGAATATGTTGACGAACGTTTCTCTCTACCAGACATAGAGCGCGATTCTATCATTAAGGCTCTGCGCAAACACAACAATAACCGTCGTAAGGCTGCCGAGGAGTTAGGTATATCATCGCGCACTATCTACCGCAAAATCAGCCAATACAACATAGATTTATGAATAAGCACATCTGCATTCTACTGACATTGATTTGCCTCTTTATAGCTTTTCTTGCTGGCTCATGCACCATTTCTTACAAATTCAATGGCGCAAGTATTGATTACAGCAAGACAAAGTCTATTACCATCGAGGAATTTCCAAATCAGGCTGCTTTGGTTTATCCGCCACTTGGCATAAAACTTAACGAATCAATTGCCAACATTTTCGCCCAGCAGACTCGACTGAACATAGTGCGGTCTGGTGGCGATTTAGAGTTGACAGGCGCTATCACTGGCTACTCTCTTGCAGCAACCGCCATTGGCTCGGATAACCTCGCCTCCGAAAACAAACTGATTGTTACCGTAAAAATACATTTTGTCAATAACGTGACTGGCGAAGAAAATGACCAAACATTCTCGGCTTTCCGGACTTTTTCGTCCTCCTCAAGCCTAAACGATGTTCAAGATGCTCTAATAGAAGAGTTGGTCGAAGAGATTGTTGACCAGATTTTCAACGCCACCGTAGCAAATTGGTAATGGCTGTAACAAAGAACGACATAAACAACGCTCTTAGCGGTATTGAAGAAAATCCAATTGACTGTTACGATTGGCTGAGACTTGTTGAACAATATCCATACTGCGAAATTTTCGTATGGCACTATCTTAGGACTCTATACCGTGCCAACGATATCTCTTTCGATAGCGAACTGCAAAGATTAGGCATTCGTTTGGGTAACAGACAAGGTTTCTACAATTTCATGGTTCGAAGACCTTCAAGCAAATCACTCTTTTCTTACAATACAGTCTCTTCTGACTATTTCGCAGATAAAGGGCAGGAAGGCCTGTCGCTGTCAGAATTGGCAAGAAAACTTAGAGCTGTTAGAATTTCGGCAACACAGCAGCAAGAACATCCATTTTGCACACCGAACCCTCAAAAAAATGACATCCCAGAAGACTCCTCAGCTACTGCAAACGAAGTAAAATCAGCTTCCAAGAAGGTAAAAACAGCGAATAACAAGCCAAACATCACACAACAAACAACTTCACAAGACACCGCAGAAGACTCTCAAAATCCTGATTCGCTGCAATTTATCCGAGCTAAAATAACCTCGCTCATTATGCAAAAAAAATATTCTGAAGCACTCGAAATTTTGAAGCGTGAAAATTTCGCCAATTCAAAAAAAAATGCTTACTTTGCAGTCCAAATAAAGTATCTTGAAACAATAATAAACAATAAATAAAAATGGGACAAGTAGTATCAGTTGTAATAGTTATTCTCTCCATAGTTTTGGTGTTGTTTGTACTCATCCAAAACTCCAAAGGAGGTGGACTGGCATCTAACTTTTCAAGTGGAAACCAAATGCTCGGTGTGCGCAAAACCACTGACGCACTCGAAAAAATCACTTGGAGTCTTGTTGCAATCATCGTAGTATTGTGCATTACATCTTCAGGTCTGAGCAAATCAACAGTTAAAACCGCTTCTGAGGTCTCTGACAAAGTTGAAATCCCAGCACAAGGCAATGGCGCAGTTCCTGAGGATGCTCCTATTCAAGTGCCAGGTGAATAACTAATTACAAAAATCAACAAAAAAAAGATTGTCTCTCAATATAAGAGACAATCTTTTTTGTATGGCATGTTCTATTAGGTGAGTTCTATAAATTCATTTTGAGGGTTTTTGAAGTTTGTTTGTTACTTGTCTTTATATTTCTTTCTTAATGGTGAATTTTTAGAACTCACCTTTATTAGTCTGACAATTTCTGGAATTATCAACACAAACGAAGTCAAGGCTATTATTATCAGCCAGTCTGACAATAAGATAGGCACTACCGTAAACATCGCACCCCCAAAAGTCACTATAACATACTGTCCAACCAAAATCACAAAGGCAATCCATAGAAAACCACGACACTTGCTCATATTGCTGAATGCTGAACTCCCAGTCATAAAGGCCTTGGCATTAAACATATTCCAAAACTGCAACATAACAAAAAAGGTAAAGAACAGAGACAATTCGTATGTCGTCATCTCTGCAACATGACTTGGACGAAGTTCACCGACTATAAAAGAAGAAAGGGATGAAAAATCGTAATACTTAAACAAAAACAGCAAAATCATCATACAACCAACAAACAACGCACCTATACCAAAGATTCGCACTGCCATACCATTCGTAATAATAGAATCCGCAGAACGTCGCGGACATTCATACATAACCTCTGGCGAAGCCGGAAGCGAAGCCAATGCCAATGCTGCAAAACTGTCCATTATCAGATTAACCCATAGCATCTGAGCTACCGTCAATGGTGACTTCGCTCCTACAAACGAACCTACCAGTACCACTATACACGCAACCACATTTATCGTCATTTGAAACATAACAAAACGCTGTATATTCTTATAAAGCGAACGTCCCCAAACCACAGCATTGCATATACTGCCAAAGGAATTATCCAAAATAGTCATATCAGACGCCTCTTTTGCCACAGCAGTGCCATCGCCCATCGACAATCCAACATCAGCGGCATTCAACGCTGGCGCATCATTTGTTCCATCGCCAGTAACAGCCACCACCTCGTCCATCGAACGCAATAAATCAACTAACCGTTGTTTATCTTTAGGCCGTGCTCTTGACAAGATTTTCAATGCACCGACACGTTCACGCAACTCCTGATCCGACAAAGCTTCAAACTCTACTCCTGTCATCACTTCCCCTTCTTTACAATCTCCGTCCGTAACCACTCCACACTGCCGCCCAACCTCCCAAGCAGTACCAACTACATCTCCTGTAACAATCTTTACATCAATTCCCGCCTCTTGACATCGCCTGATAGCACCTGGAACCTCCTCTCTGACAGGATCTGATATACCGAATATACCCAAAAATGTCATCCCACATGCCACTATTTTTCCATCCTTTATCACCTCCTCATCGTCTCCAACGACTGTATATGCCACTGCAACTGTACGTCTGGCCCGAGACTGCATATCTGCCAAAGTCATTTTTATATCACACAATTCAGACTCTGAAACCGTACACATAGACAAAATCACCTCTGGCGCTCCCTTGACATAAAGTGCAGTCCTTCCATCTACCGACGAAATGACCTCTGTTCCCATATATTTCAATTCGGTCGAAAACGGCACTCTATCTACCAAACTTGCATTTGCACGCACGTCTATATAATTAACCTTCAACTTATCATTCATCCAACTCAGCAATGCCCCCTCTGTAGGATTACCAATTGTACGGCATCCCGACACACCATCGTTGGATAATGAAAAATCAAGATTAGCTGTTGAATTACATGCAATAGCCTCAACAATACGATGTTCTGCATCTTGCAATGTACGCCACTCGGCAACCTCCATACGGTTACAAGTCAATGTGCCGGTCTTGTCTGTACAGATTACAGTTGCAGCACCCATCGTTTCGCACGAATGTATGGTACGTGGAAGTGTATTCTCTTTCATCAATTTTCTCATCGAGAATGCCAGGGATAGGTTAATAGCCATCGGCAAACCCTCTGGAACCGCCACAACAATCAATGTCACTGCAATCATCACAGTGTCTAACATATATTTGACAAATGAGAGCCAATTGAAAAAGAGAGGCGGGTCTATAACAAACCAATGTACCACACGACCGATAACAATTAAGAATGCCAAAGAATAGGAAACCTTAGTGATAAGTTCCGCCAAATTGTTCAGTTTCGCTCCAAGTGGGGTCTGAGCACCTTCCGAAACCTGTGCTGCAGTGAAAACATGCCCCGACTCGGTATGGTCTCCTACTGCATAAACTCGGGCTGTACAATATCCCTCTACAATGGTACAACCCTTTAATATATGATTATGAGGATATGTTGACTCGGTAGTGACAAAATCAGCCTTGTGCGATTTATCGCACTGCAACTCACCGGTCAGAGAAGACTCATTGACAATCAAATTAAACGAATCTAATAATTCGCAGTCAGCCGGTATCTCTTCGCCTATCTCTAAAAGAACAATGTCACCTACTACAATATCACGACGTTTCACCTGCGACACATTCGAGTTGCGAACAACTTTGACCATTGTATCATCATTAACCTCGTTGAGCGAACGAAACGTCTTTTCGTTTCTCTGTTCAAGAATAAACCCTACAAGGGTGGCAAGTATGATAGCAAGAAAAATGCCAAGTGGCTGGAAAAACAAAGACACTGATCCATCGTCTGAAACAAACTGATAAACAGAAATACATACCGACAGCAACAATGCCACAAGAAGTATTCTGATAATAGGGTCGGCAAAACAACCCAAAAATTTGATAAAAACAGACTCGCGTTTGGGTGGAGTGAGTACATTGACTCCATATTTGGCACGCGATTCTTCTACCTCTTTATTAGTCAATCCTGTCATTTTTCAACAATAAAGGTGATACAAAATAGGCAGTCACACAAAGCGTTCCTTCTTTATTGAATATCAAGAAGTATGGCGAACCATCCTTCGTTCTTTTGATTGTCACCTCCTCACCAAAAAAAACTTCGTGCGAGTACGAAACCAAAAGGTCTGACGGAAAAATACCATCAATATCGTTAAGCGAATCAATCATAATCTGTAAATGACGCGAGGAGTTGCAATGTCCATTTTGGTCAAGATCCGAATATACTATCCGATGAGTTGTAGATACCATCTCCGCTTTTCTGTCAGGTCGAGGCAGAACAGGAAGTTCCACCGAACCTCCCTCAGGTTCAGGATAATTAGGAATATCATTAAAATTGACATTCTCACGCGACTGCAAGTCTATAACAGCCCAAGCAGAACGGGCTTCGGCCAAAAGAGTGTGTTCCTTTCCATCTATGCGAAAAACCCTGAAATTACGCATCGAAAAGGACATACGGTTAATCTCAATCCAAGTATCTATTCGTAACGTGTCACCTATCTTTGGATACAATATGGTATGCTGTTGATAACGGGCAAGAACCCATGTACGCCCTTGACGGTTTAACTCTGGAATACCAAAACCGCCAACCTCGGCAGCACGACATGCCGTATTAAGAACCATCTCTTGAAATACATCAGTCTTCAACCTTCCGTTACGGTCACAGTCAACATGATATACAGTAAAGTATTCTGAATGCATCAATATACAATTATTTTGTAATTCTCGAACAAGTGTTCTGTTTGGACATGAAGAATATAACATCCAGCTACCGAAGGCAGGTAAATATTCACGTCTGTATCAGCCTCGAACGAACCAGACGAGATAGCATGTCCCGAAATCGAATATATTGTGTAATGACCGCCTTCTGTTGCCGAGAATGAGGTCATTGGACTATTTTGACGCAGCATGTTAGCAGGCCCATTGACCACTGGATATTCTCCACTCTCCTGCATCTGCGTAACTGTTATTGGACAGGTAAATACACCTGTATTTTCACCGGTACGAGTTAGACGCGCATAAACTACATGTCCCACAAGACTAAGACCTTCGTTGTACAGATAAGACTTGGATGCTCCAGCTATAGGCGACCCATCAACAAACCACTCAAAGCGCGAGAATGTATATGAAATATCATTACCATTCTTGTCATGGTGATTATAACGTGTTACAGCTACTACATCGTTCCAGTTCTGTTCAAGAATAAACGATGGGTAACGAACCTCAAGCACTGCCGTAGCCTCTGAGAATTGAGGGTTGCAGACACCATTATCAAATTGTATACGTACATTGTACAAACCTGGAGTTATATAATATAATGGGTCATTATTGCGGTTATATATAGTAGGCATTGGAAGCGTGAATGAACGTCCGACAAATGTATCTACCATATCAACAAAACCTGCATCGTGCGCCGCCTGATCAAAATATACATTAATAGTTCGAGGCGTAGAACCAGGAGCTATATTGGCATTCACATTGAACAATGAATCGTCAGCACAAGCGTATGCAATGTCCAACCCATCAACAACAATTGGTGGAACAACTGTCAGCGAAAGTACATGGTGTATTGGACACGGCAACGATGAGAACGAATCTGTATAATGATAATAACCCGACGTTGTATATATGTTATTATTCACAGGCCAAACATAATTGTCTCCCTGACAGATAACTGCAATTGTGGTGTCTCGGTTGACAATCATCTTAAGGTGAAGCACGTCTATCGAATCACAGAAATTAGTAGCTATGAGAGTATCTATTACTAACGTATCAGATTTATAATATACTCCATTGAAGTAATAGAGGTCACCTTGACATATAGTATCAAATGTATCGTGACGTGGCTCTGGCAGAACCGTAAGGTCAAGATGGTAAACCGAGTCACAACCATATTTTACTGTGCTATAAATGTCATCATAACTGCCTGTATAATAATATCTCTTTCCTGTGGCTGGATGTACGAAAGGCACCTCCGAAGCACAGATTGAAACAATAGTATCAAAACGGTACGACTCGTCTTTTACCACAAGTCGGTAACGTGTTGGACAAGGATCGGTTGAAGTGGAATCTACAAAATAATATATGCCAGCCTTATACCAACGGTTGTTGAATGATACTGAATCGTTGACTCCACAAACGTAAAGGGTGTCGTAATCTATCACGAAAGTAGGAAGTACGTTAACCACTATTTTATATACAGAATCACAACCTGAAGATGAGATGAGACTGTCATAGAAGACACCTGAAGTAGAATAGGTTGTGCCTCTGAATGTAATTGAAGAACCATAGCAGATTTCAAACTGACGTTCAACCAAAACATCTGTTCCTATCGTTAGATTAAGTTTCGTTATATGATAACAACCGCCTGCGGTCATTACTGTATCGAAATATATACCGGACTTGGTCAGTAACTTTCCAGCAAACATATAACCTGTGACGTTACACAAAACCAAAGTAGTATCTGTGAATATAGGCGTTGTATCTACATGAAGAATCAATCGGTAGATAGTGTCACAATTGATAGAAGAAGATGGAGCATGAATATCATATATACCATCGTGATAATATGTCGTACCACGGAAGAGATAACCATCTCCGTTGCAAATCGTAGCTCTTGTGACACGAACCATAGGAACGGTATCGTAATGAAGTAAAGCTAACGCATCGCAACCTTCATCAGTTCGCAAATTGACAGCATAATCACCCGGCAAGGTAATGAGCATATCATGCCAATGATAATTACCACCCGAACAATTATAAACTGTATCGAATGTAATAGGCGTTCTGTTTACTGTCAAATCAAGGTTTATTACTGAGTCACAACCCGAAACCGAAGTGTATTTGGCTGTATATTTACCACCTGCATTAACCGTTTGTCCCTCCCAGATAAAAGGAAGTTCATTCGCACAGACAGTCATTTGCCTATCTATATTGTAAGTAGGATTGACTGTCAGGAAAAGTGTATTGATAATGTCACAACCATACTGCGATTTCACGGTATCTCTATAAACACCTGTCACATTATACTTCTTACCAGCAAACATATACGACTCGTTATCACAGATTGTATCATAATACTCTACATGCGTTGTATCACGCACTGTAAGGTTGTAAGCTATCGTCGAGTCGCACCCATACTTAGTCTTGAAATTATGGTAATATACTCCAGATGTCCTGATTTGAATGCCGTTGACGAAGAATGGTTGATCCTCGCAGATGGTGGTATCTACCTCAATATAATGATTAGGGTGCACAATTAAGTGTAGATGACAAATAGAATCACAACCATAAATTGTCTTTCCATAGTTGACATAATCACCACTTAGGCTTATCAATGAACCAAAGAAAGGATAGTATTCGCCTTGACAGATGTTAATCGTATCAAATATCTCAATCTTAGGATGGATGTTAAACACATATCTATCAATAGCATAGCAACCATTAGGGAAGAAGATTGAGTCGTTATAGACCCCAGAGGCAGAAATAACAGTATCTCGAATAGTGACTGATTCACCGTCACAAACGTCAAGGTAGATTTCGTTAATCTGAGGTTCTGTCAAACTGAGAATAAGTTTATAGACTGAATCACACCCATTAATAGTATAATACTGATCAAAATAGACACCCGAACTGGTGTATTCTTTGCCATTTAGATTGAAAGAATATGCACATACAGTAGTATCAACGACGATAAGGTACGATGGATTAACTGAAACATGGATGTAATAAGTAGAATCACAACCTTTGACACTCTTGAATGTTTCCGAATATACACCTCCTGTAGTGATGTTTCTGCCATAAAAATTATAAACATCGCCAGGGCAGATAGCCACATTTTTATGGAACTCGTATGTCTTATTGACATTGAATATATAACGGTGAATATCGTAACACCCTTCACTGGTGAGCAACGTGTCATAATATACCCCCGTAGCATGAATTTTCTTGCCTCCTATGTACATCGAATCACCTTCGCAGACATCTAAATTGATATCTATCATAGTCGGTAGATATAGTTTAAGGTTTAACTGGTATATTGAGTCACAACCCGAAACCGTACGGAGACTGTCGTAATAAGTGCCCGACTCTGTATAATACTTGTTATGGAAATGGAATGAACCACCGCAAGCTATAGTATCAACAATATAGAGATAAGATGGCAAAACATCAAGATGCAGATGATATATCGAGTCGCAACCTGATTCCGTTTTGAAAACCTTGGTATAATCACCGCCATTCGTAAGAAGAGTGCCATGAAAGTCGAAGGTGTCATTTGCACAGATTGATGCAACCTCCGAAATCTCGAACGTTCCATGTACGTTGAATATGTATCGTACTATACTGTCGCATCCATACCTTGTCTTAAGTGTGTCATAATATATACCCATCGCAGGTACATTCTTGCCTCGAATATATACTGAATCGCCTTCGCAAACATCAAAGTGAATATCCGTCATCACTTCAGGGTAAAGCAAAAGGTTTAACTGATAGACAGAATCACACCCTATTTGTGTATGAAGACTGTCAAAATATGTGCCTGATGCAGTATATTCTCTATTATGAAAACGGAATGTGTGACCACAAGCAATGGTATCGATAACAAAAAGATATGAAGGGTTTATTTCTAAATGAAGATGATATACTGAATCACATCCAAATGCCGTCTTGAACGTCTTGACATAGTCTCCTGCCTCGTTAATCGGCTTACCTTGGAAATAATATATATCTCCAGGACAGATTGAGGCAGATTCGTAGAAGTTGAACGTGCTATGAACATTGAATACAAATCGGACAATGCTGTCACAACCATAATGCGTCTTCAATGTATCATAATAGATACCCATCGCAGGAACATTCTTGCCTCGGATATATACCGAATCACCCTCGCACACATCTATATTCAATTCCGTCACAACTTCTGGATGCAGCGAAAGATTGAGTACATATATAGAGTCGCAACCATGAATTGTGCGAAGACTGTCGTAATATGTACCCGATTTGGTATAGTCTCGTCCGTGGAAACGGAAACTATGTCCACAGACTATAGTATCAATGGTGAACAGGTATTTTGGATATGTAACCAAATGAAGATGATAAACCGAATCACATCCTCCAATAGTTTCATATTTCTTAACGTAATCGCCAGGCGATGTTATAGTCTCACCCTGGAATATGTATGAATCGCTATTGCATATTGACACTGTATCATAGAAATGGAACGAAGGCGCAAACGTTATTATGTAACGAATAGTACTGTCACAGCCATGGCTGTTCAGCAAAGTATCAATGAATATCGTAGAGTGCCTGATTATCTTGCCTCCAATAACACACGAATCGCCCTCGCACATCTTCAGATATACATCACCGCCTGACGATGAATGGTTCAGAGTTAAGTTAAGTTTATAGACAGAATCACAACCATTCACTGTTGACATTGAATCGTAATAGATTCCCGATTTAGTGTATGTTCGACCGTTGAACACAAAATAATCTGCACACAACGTAGTGTCTATTTGGAACAAATATGATGGATTGACTGTCAAGTGAAGATGAAGAATTGAGTCGCACCCTTCTATAGTCTTATAGTTCAACGAATAATCGCCTGAAACAGTCAATTTTCTTCCGTTGAAGTCGTAATACTCACCTTGACACACAGATGCAGTATCATATATGTCGTATGACGTATGAACATTGAATATATATCGAATGATACTGTCACTGCCATAGATGTTCAGCAGAGTATCGTAATAAATACCCTTAGCTGGAACCAGTTTGCCGCGAATGTAGAAAGAATCACCCTGACATACCGAAATGTTGATGTCCGAGATTGGCGAGACTGGATGAAGATGAAGTTTCAATTCATAAACCGAATCACAACCATTCACTGTTGACAATGTATCATAATATGTCCCAGAAGAGGTATATACTATCGAGTTAAAAATGAAATAGTCCGCCACTACCGTTGTGTCAACCTGGAAGAAGTACGAAGGATTTATCTTCAGATGAAGATGGAGAATTGAGTCACACCCCTCAATAGTCTTATAGTTCAATGAATAATCTCCAGACTCGGTCAATCTTCGTCCATTGAAGTCGTAATATTCTCCCTGACAGATTGTCGCTGTATCGTAAACATTATAAATCGTATGTACATTGAATATGTAACGTATGACACTGTCACTGCCATAGACGTTCAGCATAGTATCATAATATATGCCGATTGCTGGAACCAGTTTGCCGCGTATCATAAACGAGTCGCCTTGACAAACTGAAATATTAACATCGGTTATTGGAGATATAGGTCGAAGATGAAGCTTCAGTTCATAAATCGAGTCACAACCATTTACCGTTGACAATGTATCATAATATGTTCCGGATTTTGTATATTTACGGTCGTTAAAGAAGAAATGATCTGCTATCAATGTTGTATCTATCTGGAAGAAATATGATGGATTAACAGACAGATTGAGGTGAATAATAGAATCACATCCTTCAATTGTCTTGTAATTCAACAAATAATCACCTGGCGTGGTAATCCTTCTGCCATTGAAATCGTAATAATCACCCTGACAGATTGTCGCCGTATCGTAAACATTATAAATCGTGTGTACGTTGAATATATAACGTATGATACTGTCACTGCCATAAACATTCAACAATGTATCATAGTATATACCCTTTGCCGGAACTAGTTTGCCGCGTATCACAAACGAGTCGCCTTGACAAACTGATACATTAACATCTGTTATTGGAGATACAGGATGTAGATGAAGTTTCAACTCATACACCGAATCACAACCATTCTTTGTTGACAATGTATCATAATAGATTCCTGATTGAGTATATATACGATTGTTGAAGAAGAAGTGATCTGCAATCAACGTTGTGTCAATCTGGAAAAAATATGATGGGTTGACAATCAAATTGAGGTGAATAGTAGAATCACACCCCTTGATTGTCTTATAATTCAATAGATAATCACCTGACTCGGTCAATCTTCGCCCATTGAAATCATAATAATCACCCTGACATATACTTACAGTATCGTGAATATCAAATGATGTATGAACATTGAATATATAACGGACAATACTGTCACATCCATAGTGCGTCTTGAGTGTATCGTAATAAACTCCTGTCGCTGGAACAAGTTTTCCTCGGATATAGACCGAATCACCTTCACATACATCAAGTGTCTTGTCAATTATATTTTTTGAATACAATCTTAGGTTCAATTGATAAACCGAGTCGCAACCGGTTGCCGTCTTTAGTGAATCATAGTATGTGCCTGACGCTGTGTATTCCCTGTTGCGGAAACGGAATGTATTACCACATACAACCGTATCAGTTACAAACAGATAAGTAGGGTTGACCGTCAAGTGCAGATGATAAACCGAGTCACATCCGTATGCCGTCTTGAATGTCTTTGAATAATCTCCTGCGTTACTGATTTTCTGCCCGAAGAAATCAAAACTCTCTCCTATACAAATCGAAATAGTCTGATAATACTCAAACGTATTATGTTCATTGAATATGTAACGGACAATGCTGTCGCAACCATGCTGAGTCGCAAGAGTATCGTAATAAACTCCTGTAG